>MNZP01000217.1 GCA_001873675.1 Syntrophaceae bacterium CG2_30_49_12
CATCATAGCTCTTGAGAATTTCTTCCAATATCCGAAGCATTAAATGATCTCTAAGCTCTTTTAATCTATATACTATTTCATTTAAATTAACTTTTCCTATTGCCAGATCATACTGAAGTGTTATAGTAATTTTTCGTTTCATCACGGTCTCTTTCTTTTTGGTTTTTGTTTCCAAACATAACCTTAGAAAGAGATCGTGATTTAATCAATTTTTAAATAAGCCACAACTTTTGAACGTTACCAAGACATTATGGGATTAGAGTAAAAGATTCCGTATCTCTTCTCGTCTTGCTTTCTCGCTTTCACCCTTTTTTGCGGTTTTCAACAAACAAGAAAAACAAAATAAACTGAAGAAACTAAAGAAACTATAAAGACCATAGAGACCATAGAAACCATACAAACCAGACAAACCAGACAAACCATACAAACCAGATAAACCAAACAAACTGAAAATTGATAATTTTGAACAACGTCCCCTTCCCTCCAGAAAGCTTCTTGACATCTCAAAAATAAAAGCCCTCGGCTGGGAGCCGAAGGTGATCCTGAACGAGGGGATAAAGAAAACATACGAATGGTATATGACAACAAGATCAACCAAAGAAACCAGATTGATATGACAAATGAAGATGTGACCCCAAGAATTCTCCTTACCCTTTAGTGCGTCTTGGCGTCATCACCTGAGGCAGGAGCCGTATGCGGTAGTGCCGCACGTACGGATCTGTGCGGGGGGTGCCGGGTAACCGGCATTCCTACCGCGACCTTTTTCCCAATTATTCACAAAAGCGAAAATGTGTATCAATACCTTCAATAAGGTGATAAAGTTAGAATGTTCTCAATTATACACGAGAGGTGATGAATGAAATATAAATTGCCTGTCATTATAGTACAATCGGAGGAAGGCGGATATATAGCCCGCTGTGAAGAGGTTAGGGGCACAGCAACTGGGGATACCCCAGATGAAGCTGTCAATAATTTGCGTGAAGCGATCAAAGAAATGATTAAAGAATTCGGAGAGGGTGCTGTATTTCAGGATGTTACTCCAGAGAGTGAAGTCCAGGTTATCGAGGTCGCCATATGAGGAAATTTCAGGAACTGCATCGGCATGAATTCGAGCAGTTTCTTGAGAGATTTTCTATCCGCGGCTCTCTTAAATTCAGAAACAACAAATGGATCGGTTTAACACGAGATGGCAAGCCTTTCACAGTTCATGTTAAACATGGAACTACCAGAAAATATTCATCCCGACTGGTTGAGGCTGTAGCGAAAGATTTATCGGTTACTCTCGAAGAATTTGAGGAGTGGTACAAATAAGCGATATCTATCCATGGGCCTTCATGGGTTTACCCCGTGAAACCTATCTGTTTCTTCTGTTTAACTGGGGCGCATTTCACTGGGGCCGGATAAACCAGATAAACCATAGAAACCAAATAAACGCTTCCCGGAGTATGCGTTTTGTCAAGGAGAAAGATTTGACCCCCTACCACCCGGTATAAAGTCCCCGGTATGGTTTGAATCACTAATCTCTGCTGAACCATGAACCATAGGGAGCTGACCAAAAAGCTTCGGACTCTTGGTTGTCATGAAATCCCCCGCAGAGGTGGAGGCTCACATCGAAAGTGGCTTAATCCCGCCACAGGAAAAGGAACTGTAATTCCGGATTGGGGCAATAAGGATCTTAAACAAGGGACGATTCGAGGGATACTGAAACAGTTAGGAATAGACCTGGATGATTTTGGAAAAATTTCATAATCTTTCAGGTTTTTTCGGTAACCTGATCAAGGCGCTGAGGCAGAAAAGATGACGTTTCTCTCATTTTTCGCTGTTTTCCTTTCTCGCTTTCACCCTTTCTCGCTGTTTTATAAACCCTATAAACGCAATAAACCAAATCAACCATAGAAACCTAACATATGAAAAAAAGCTGGTTTGTCGTCAACACCAAACCCAGCCAGGAAGAAACCGTGGCCATGCATCTTAAGCACAAGGGGATTGAGACCTACTTACCTAAACTTGAGACCTACACCTATAATGGACTTAAAAAAATTAAAAAGACCAAGTCCCTTTTCCCAAATTATCTTTTTGCCAGGTGCGAAAGAAAAAACGTCACTCAGATTTGTTGGACCAGGGGAGTAAAAAAAGTGCTCTGGGAAAATAACGCTCCCCAGCCAATCGCCGATGAACTGATTTTTTCCATTAAGTCATTAACTGACAAAAACGGCCTGATCCGTCCCGTAAGATGGCGCACATACCAGAAGCATGATCTGGTTTTGATTACCTCCGGTCCCTTTAAGGACCTCTATGCCCTCTTTGACCATTGGGAGTCGGATAAGGAGAGGGTCTGTTTACTGCTCAATCTTTTAAATGCCCAGATCCGGGTTACCGTGCCGGCAGCCCTGGTGGCGGTAGCATAAATTCATAGATTTAAGATTTAAGTGTTAAGCTTTAAGTATAGGGGGTGGGGATGGGGTATAGTTCTTTTGAGGAGTTGGATGTTTGGAAACGAGCTTGCCGTTTGGCAGTAAGGGTATATGAAAGTTTGCGGGATTGTCGTGATTATGGGTTGAAGGACCAGATGACCCGGTCAGCTGTCTCCATAGCTTCCAATATCGCTGAGGGGTCTGAAAGAAACAGCAGGGTCGAATATATTCGTTTTTTGCACATTGCCAAGGGATCATCCGCCGAATTGCGCACGCAAGTTTACATTGCCCAACAAATCGGCGTTTACCAAAACACCCAAGCCACAGAACTCGTTATTGAACTGAAAGAAATATCGTCCATGCTTCAGGGCCTAATCAAATCCCTGGCCCTAAAAACTTAATTACTTAAATCTTAAAACTTTGTTCTTAACCCTTAAAACTTAACCCTTTTGCTTTCACATTTAACAGATGAATTCAATATGAAGGTTTCTCAAAACCTGACCGGGCGGAGCCTGCCCGTGAAACGGGAACCGCAAAGTATAAATTGTAAGGAGCAAGATTCGAGGCATGAGGTGTTACAGTTTACTCTTTACTCTTCGCGGTTCACGCTTCACAGTTTACGGCCTTTATTCGCTTTTCGGTAGTGTCACCTAATCATTGTTAGCTTTCAGTGGGTGCGCCAGGATTTCACCAATAGACCAAACATGGTCAATCACATTTGCAGCCATCC
>MNZP01000031.1 GCA_001873675.1 Syntrophaceae bacterium CG2_30_49_12
TCAGATGAAGCTCTTCCACCAGGATGACAGGACGGATCTGCCCATCGATCCGCCGAATCTGAAAGAATATTTCCGCATGATTGAAAAAGGGGAAAAGAATCTTCCTGATCTCTTGTCGAACCTGCTGATCCGCCGGACACGAAATCACATCCTGCGGTGGTACGGTTTTGATTCCGAAACCCACCGGCAGATTGATCCCTCCCGGTTCAGAGATTATCAGGACGGCCGCCGCCGGGCCTACGTCATGGTGGGAGGGCGTCACCAGTTCTTCCCAAAACGGGAACTGGAAACGGTTGAATACAGCATCGAAGAAACGTATCAGGGTCTCTATCATGAACTGCGAGAGCATCTGGGAAAGGCACGCAAAGGACAACCGGTCAAGCCTCCTCCAAATGAACTGACCTATGCCCGGTATGGTCTGTGGCATTATGTCATGAAGGAGAAGCAAAAAAAGGAGCCTTACACCAGTCTCCACCGGGCCGGATCCAACCTGCGCGGCCTGATTAGGATTCTGCTCTTCAAGTGGTTTGAATCGAGCGTTTATGCCTTCCGGGAAACGGTTCGGCGTTTGCTGGCTGTTCACAGACATTTCTTAGAAGCCCTCTCACAGGGGATCGTTCCTGCAGGGGAAGACGCCCAGGCCATTCTGTACGAACCGAATCAGGACGAAGAACAGGATTTAATGGACGCCCTGAGGCAGGTTTCCGGAAAATACAACGTCGCTGATTTTGACCTGCCAAGACTGAAGGAACACATCGCCCACGATATCCGATTGCTGGAAAGGATGCTGGAGCTCATTGAGCCCGTTACGCCGGACCGGGATGCCAAGCTTCAGACCCTGTTCGGAAGACTTTCCGAAAAGCCGCTCCAGGTCGGCAAGAAGCTGATTTTTACCCAGTACGCGGATACGGCACGATACTTATTTGAAAACCTGAATCCCGGAGGCGTGCGGCAAGATATTGATGTGATTTTCAGCGGAGACAAGAGCAAAGTTAGGGTCGTAGGTCGCTTTGCTCCCAAGGCAAATCCTGAATACCGCTTCACTGCTGGAGAGAAAGAATTGATGATGGTCGTTGCCCCCGACGTCCTCGCAGAAGGTCTCAATCTTCAGGACTGCGACAAGATCATTAACTATGATCTCCACTGGAATCCGGTCCGATTGATTCAGCGATTTGGCCGCATTGACCGGATCGGCTCGGAACATGATGTGGTTTACGGTTTCAACTTCCTGCCTGAAACTGGAATTGAGCGCAATCTCGGACTCCGTCAGAAACTTCATAACCGCATCCAGGAGATTCATGATACGATCGGGGAAGACTCGGCTATCCTCGACCGGTCTGAGCAATTGAACGAAGAGGCGATGTACGCCATTTATGAAAAGAAAGGCAGTCAGCTTTCGCTGTTCGAAGAAGAGGAGGAATTTCTGGATCTCAACGAGGCGGAAGAAATCATGCGGCAATTACGCCGTGACAATCCTGCGGAATATGGTAGGATTGCCGGCCTTCGGGACGGCATTCGTGCGGTAAAACCTTCAGTAACGAAGGGACTCTATGTCTTCTGCCAGGCGGGCAGGTACCAACAACTATTCCTTTTAAACGAAAAGCGGGGGATTACCTCCAGAGATATACCTCGCATCCTCGGCGTGATCAAATGCGATCCTGAACTGAAAACACTCGAGATTCCATCCGGTTATAACGCCGACGTGATGCGTGTCAAACGACAATTTGCAGAGACGGTCAAACAACGACAGGCGGAACTGGAACACACGCTATCGTTGTCACAGGGGCAGCGGTATGTTCTCCGTGAACTGAGAGTATTGTTTGGGCTTAGTAATGACGATGAAGTAAAAATCCAAATTAACATTCTTGAAAAAGCCTTTCGTGGTACTATGACAACAGCAATCACTCGTGAGCTAAACCATATCCGTCGTAATGGGATGGCAGGTAAACATCTTATGCGGGCATTGACGGAGCTTTATCATCAGCACAGCATGCGGGATTGGTCGGAGCGGCGAAGCCAGAGATCTGAAGACCAGATCATACCGAAGATCGTCTGTAGTGAGGCGCTTTTATAAGAGAGAAATGGTCAATCCTTCAAATGAAATGAATTATGAGGAATGTTTTTTTAAGTGAAAAATGTAACTATTTTGGGATCTACAGGATCTATTGGCGTTAATGCGCTGGATGTGATAAGAGCCAACCCCTCGCTGTTCAGGGTCATTGCCCTGGCCGCGGGGCGGAATGTAGACCTCTTGAAAGATCAGATTGAAGAATTCAGACCCAGGGTTGTATCAGTTATTGATGAGGGTCACGCCCGAAAACTGAAGGCGATGCTGCCCTCTTCACCAGGGACAGAAATCCTCTCCGGGGATGAAGGATACCGTGAGGTAGCCGCCGTAAGAGAAGCAAATACAGTTCTGTCGGCCATGGTCGGTGCGGCAGGCCTTCTTCCCACAATAGAGGCCATCGAGGCCGGAAAAGATATCGCCCTTGCCAACAAGGAAACGATGGTCATGGCAGGGAACATCATTGTAGAAAAAGCATCCGAAAAGGGGATAAAAATATTGCCTGTTGACAGTGAACATGGGGCAATCTTTCAGTGTCTCGTGGGTCACAGACGGAAGGATATCCGGCGCATCATCCTTACCGCCTCGGGTGGCCCCTTTTTACACTTATCCAGGGAAGAATTAAGGGGGGTAAAACCTGCCCAGGCGCTGAAACATCCCAACTGGCAGATGGGAGGAAAAATCACCATTGATTCCGCTTCCCTGATGAATAAAGGGCTGGAAGTCATCGAGGCCAAATGGTTTTTTGACGTTCCGATAGAGCGTATCCAAGTCCATATTCATCCCCAGAGCGTTGTCCATTCCCTGGTGGAGTATATTGACGGCTCGGTAATTGCCGGACTCGGCGTCCCTGATATGAAAATCCCCATCGCTTACGCCCTTTCTTTTCCCGAAAGAATTGATCGTCCGGAACCATCCCTTGACCTCGTTAAGATCGGCGCTCTCGAGTTTCTCGAACCCGATTTTGAAAGGTTTCCCAGTCTAAAACTTGCCTATGATGCCGGAAAGATTGGAGGAACCATGCCCGCTGTTCTTAACGCGGCAAACGAGGTGGTTGTGGAGGCATTTAGAGAAGAAAAAGTAAAATTTACTGACATGCCTGAAATTATAGAGAGAGTCCTTTCCTCTCACCAGCCGAAGTTATCACCCTCTCTCGGAGAGATCCTCGAGGCCGACAGCTGGGCGAGGGATGAGGCAACAAATCAGGTAGATAGGCTGAAGGCTGAAGGCTGTTAGGACACTTCAGCCTAAACACCTGAGCAGTTACTAATTTGGAGGGATAGATAATTGATCACTACAAGCATTATATCCGTAATAATTTTGTTGAGCGTTCTCATTTTTGTCCATGAATTCGGCCATTTTCTGGCGGCCAGATTCTTAGGGGTTGGTGTCCTGAAATTTTCTCTCGGTTTCGGTCCCAAATTGATTGGGAAAAAATGGGGTGAAACGGAGTATCTCATTTCCCTGCTGCCCCTGGGAGGCTATTTAAAACTTTTAGGAGAATCGGAAGATGATGTACTCTCGGAGGAAGACGAGAAAAGATCATTCCTGAAACAGCTGCCTTTAAAAAGAATCGCTATCGTGGTCGCAGGCCCTCTATCTAATTTTCTTTTAGCTATCCTGATCTTTACCGTTATTTACATGATCGGGCTACCCACCCTGACCACACAGATAGGCCCGGTACAACCGGACTCCCCGGCCTTTAATGCAGGCATTGCCGAGGGGGATAAGATCCTCGCCATTGATGGAAAGAAAGTTATCCGATGGGAAAAAATGGCCGAAGTAGTCGCCAAAAGCGGGGGGAAAGAATTACGGATTACGATAAAAAGAGGTCAGCAACTAAAAGATATCACATTAAGACCAAAATTATTCAAATTAAAGAATATTTTTGGTGAAGATGTTGATTCATATAAGATTGGTGTTAGTCCCTCCGCGCAGACCGTCACCGAAAGGAAGAATCCATTTGCGGCCTTCTTTCTGGGCCTCAAACAGACATATTTTATCAGCAAACTTACGCTGGTAGGTCTCGTCAAAATTATTAACGGCACTGTTTCTCCAAAGACCCTCGGAGGACCTATACTGATTGCTCAAATTGCCGGAACACAGGCAAAAGAGGGCATCATATCCTTCGTATTGTTTATGGCTTTACTGAGCGTTAATCTCGCGGTCCTAAACCTTCTACCTATACCCGTTCTTGATGGAGGACATATCTCATTTTACCTCTTTGAGATCATCGCAGGAAAAGAAGTAAACATCAAATTCAAGGAAAGGGCACAGCAGATAGGCATTGCCCTTCTTATCATTTTGATGCTGTTTGTTTTTATTGTTGACATAGAGAGATTAAACATAAAGATGTTCGACAACATTGGGAAAATATTCACCAGATAGAGATAGTGATGCTTACCTTAGCCATTGATACCTCTACAAAAACGGCCAGTATTGCCCTCCTTGACGACGACGTGGTCCTGTCCGAGGTCCTCATAAACTTAAATTTGCATCATTGTGCAACGTTGCTGCCGGCTATGAAAAGTCTCACCATCATGGCAGGCATAACACCGGACAAGGTGGACCTTCTGGCATGTACCGTTGGACCTGGCTCATTTACCGGTTTGAGAATCGGTGCAAGTACCGTCAAGGGGCTTGCTCTAACTACCGGTAGACCGGTTGTCGGCGTCTCCACCCTGGATGCCCTTGCCCTGAACCTCGTCCCTCTGTCAATGACAATCTGCCCCATGTTAGACGCCGGTAAAAGAGATGTATACACGACTCTTTACAGAATGGGTCAGAAGGATGTACCGGAAAAGACAGAAAAGGAAATGATCGCCAATGTCGGGAAGTTCCTGGAGAATCTTGACAAAGATGAGGATATTATCTTCGTAGGTGATGGGGCTGTAAAACACAGGGGGCTCATAAAAGAGATATTGCCTGAGAGGTCGTTTTTTGCCTCAAGTCATCACCAGTTTATCAGGGCGGCAGCGGTAGGCATATTGGGATTGAGAAAATTCAATGATGGTGATATTCTGAATTTTATTACCTTTACACCACTGTATCTCCGCCCTTCCGAGGCGCAATTGTAGCCGCAGGCTTTAGCCTGCGGAATGGCGCAACCTAAAGGTTGCGGCTACCAGAAGAGAAACAAGAGAAATACTGACAGGTGTTACTTGTGCAAAATAAAAATATGTGGTATATTATGGACACTTACGTAAAAGGGGCCAAAGGTGAAATGTCGTAAGAATCGTAACAGTCCTGTTGTCCTGGAGGGGCTTCCCTTCATTATACCCCTGGGGGCTTTTACGGTGATCGCCTTCTCCTACGGGGCATTCTTCCCTGGGGTACTTCTGTCTTTTGTTACCGTTCTTGTCATCTGGTTCTTCCGTAATCCGGGGAGAAAAGTTCCCCAAGATGCTAAGGCCGTTATATCCCCCGCAGACGGCAAGGTGATAAGCGTAGAAAATATCGCCGAACATGATCTGCTCCGTGGTCCTTTAAAGAAAATCAGCATCTTCATGAGTATCTTCAATGTCCATGTTAACAGGATCCCCTATTCCGGTACGGTCGAGAGCGTCCGTCATGAAAAAGGAAAGTTTCTGCCCGCCAGCCTCGATAAAGCCTCCGCCCTAAATGAGAAGAACACTGTTCTTGTCAAAACCGATGAGGGGAAAGAGATTTTAACGGTACAGGTAGCGGGGATAATTGCAAGAAGAATCGTCTGCTGGCTGAAAGAGGGGATGTACGCCCAGAAGGGTGAACGGTTTGGTCTCATAAAATTCGGCTCACGTCTTGAAGTCTTCCTTCCCTTTGATACAACCATTTCCGTGAAGGTGGGAGATAAGGTCAAGGCGGGAGAGACACCGATAGGATACCTGAGATGAAAAATAACACCTCATCAAAAAAAACAGGGATGAAAAAAGGTGTTTATGTACTGCCCAATCTTCTTACTACGGCGAGTCTTTACTGTGGATTTTACTCGGTGATTGCCTCTCTGAAGGGAGATTTCTCCCTTGCCGCCGTTGCTATCTTGATATCCCTTGTCCTGGACGCTCTGGATGGCAGAATCGCAAGGATGACAAATACGTTGAGCAGATTCGGCGCAGAATACGACTCCTTGTCTGATCTGGTAGCCTTCGGTGTTGCGCCGGCCATTCTTGCCTATACTTGGGCACTATCATCATACGGGAAATGGGGATGGCTGGCGGCATTTCTATTTGTGGTTTGCGGCGCCCTCAGGCTGGCGAGGTTCAACGTCCAGATCAATATCATCGAAAGTAAGATTTTTAATGGCTTACCCATACCGGGCGCCGCCGCTGTTGTCGCAACCGGGATATTACTTTTCTCCTATCTGGGAGGAACAGGAAGGTTTAATCATCTATCGGCCTTAATCACTATCGTTGCTTTATCTTTACTGATGGTCAGTAATATCAAATACTACAGCTTTAAAGACCTGAATTTCTTTTCACGAAAGCCATTTATGTCCTTTGTCCTGATGGTTCTTATCCTGATCATTGTTGCTGCAGAGCCTCAGATCATGATTTTTACATTTTCTTTTGGTTATTCTCTTTCCGGCCCGACATGGGCTCTGGTTAAAAGCGCAAAGAAAACACTCGTCAGGATAAAGAACGGAAGGACAGAAAAAGCAGAAAACAGTGAAGGGACTTTTGTATGAAGAGATACAACGTAGCGGTTGTCGGCGCCACGGGCACTGTAGGTAGTGAAATGATCAAAATCCTGGAGGAGCGGGATTTCCCCGTTGATCGTTTGAAACTCCTTGCCTCGGAACGTTCTACAGGAAAAGAATTGGTCTTTAGAGGAGAATCCGTTCCCGTTGAGGTACTGGATGAAAATTCTTTTGAAGGAATGAACGTAGGTCTCTTTTCCGCCGGCGGCAGTATCAGTGAGCGGTTTGCCCCCATTGCCGCCAGGGCGGGATGTGTTGTCATTGACAATACCAGCGCCTTCCGAATGGACCCCGAAATTCCTTTAGTGGTGCCCGAGGTAAATCCCGAAACAATCGGGATGTATGAAAAGAGGGGAATCATCGCCAATCCTAACTGTTCGACCATCCAAATGGTTGTAGCCCTCAAACCGATCCATGATGCGGCCAGGATCAGGAGAATCGTTGTCTCCACGTATCAGGCCGTATCGGGAGCGGGTAAAAGGGCTATCGAAGAACTGGACACACAGACAAGAGCGCTGTTAAACTTCCAGGAACCCAAGATACAGGTGCTTCCCCACATAATTGCCTTCAACTGCATCCCCCAGATTGATATTTTCTTAGACAATGGATACACAAAAGAAGAGATGAAGATGGTAAATGAAACCAGGAAAATATTCCACGACCAATCTATCGCGGTAACGGCCACAGCGGTCAGAGTCCCCGTTTTTTACGGCCACTCTGAATCTGTAAATATCGAAACAGAAAAGAAGATTACCGCGGAAGAGGTCAGGAAAATCCTGTCCCGGGCCCCCGGGGTCACCGTTATTGATAGTCCGGAGGGAAAGGAATACCCCCTTGCGATTCATGCTGCCGGCGGGGATGATACCTTTGTAGGGAGGATCAGACAGGACGAGTCAATCGCAAATGGTATCAATATGTGGATTGTATCGGATAATATCAGGAAAGGTGCTGCCCTAAATGCCGTTCAGATTGCGGAGATCCTTATCAGAAACCACTTATGAGAATCGCCGGGGGGCAGGCCAGGGGCAGACGCATTAATCTCGGAAGGGGATATCGGACGAGGCCCACCTCTTGCCGGATCAGGGAAGCGCTCTTCAATATACTTCCTCCCATGGAAGGAATGTCATTTCTTGATCTTTACGCAGGAAGCGGAGCAATAGGCCTGGAGGCCTTAAGCAGGGGGGCGGCAAAGGTTGTCTTTGTTGAAAAGAATAAGGCGCTTGCCGATGTCATCAAGACAAACCTCGGCAGGACTGAATTTGAAGGCAGGTACGAAATCCTTGCCGTAGAGGGAAAAAGGGGTATCAGGGCGCTGGGTAAGAAGGGGATGCGGTTTGATTTCCTGTTTGCCGATCCGCCCTACGAGAGGGGTTTTGTCAGAGAAACCCTGCGGTGTATCGGTGAGGAAAGCTTGCTCTCCGAAGATAGTCTGGTCATCATCCAACACTCAATAAGGGAAAAAATAGAACAACGGCAGGCTCTCCAGTTTATCTTGATGGATCAGAGAAGGTACAGTGACACAATCCTGTCTTTTTTGAAATTAAACTTAAAGAAGGGATAGATAGGCATATGAAAACAGCGGTGTACCCCGGTTCTTTTGATCCCATTACAAACGGGCATGTGGACATTATTACGAGAGGCTTGAAAATATTTGATAAGATAATCGTCCTCATTGCCCATAACCCGGAGAAAAAATCTCTCTTTCCCGTTGAGGAAAGGATGGAGATGATCAGAGAAGTTATCAAAGAACATGAGAAAGATCATCAGCGGGTAAAGGTTGACTATGCCCCTGGTCTCCTCGTGGACTACGTCAGGAATTCGGGCGCAAATGTTATCCTGAAAGGATTGAGAGCCGTGTCGGACTTCGAATATGAGTTTCAGATGACTCTCATCAACAGAAGGTTGAATAGAGATATAGAAACCGTGTTTCTCATGACCGGTTTCCGCTGGTTTTTCATAAGTTCCAGCATTGTAAAAGAGGCGGCCAGTCTGGGCGGGTCAGTAAAAGGAATGGTGCCGGACATCGTTTACCAGAGACTACAGCAAAAATACGGATTTTCAGCGTCATAACGGGAGATAAAATGAAATTATCATCAAGAATATCCGGGATCAAACCTTCCCCTACCCTGGCAATTACCATGAAAGCCAATGCATTACGGGCAGAGGGAAGAGATGTTATCGGCTTTGGTGCAGGGGAACCTGATTTCGATACCCCCCTTCACATTAAAATGGCTGCCATCAAGGCCATTGAGGGAGGATTTACCAAGTACACCCCTGTCGGCGGTACAGATGAATTAAAAGATGCGATTATCCGTAAACTGCAGAAAGACAATCGGCTAAATTACTCCCGATCCGAGATTGTCGTTTCCTGCGGGGCCAAACATACCCTCTATAATCTTGCCCAGGTTCTCTTTGAAGAGGGTGATGAGGTTATCATTCCGTCGCCTTACTGGGTTTCCTATCCCGATATCGTCGTCCTTGCCGGTGCGCAACCGGTCGTTGTGGAAACGAAAGAAACCGATGGCTTCAAGCTCCAGCCGGAGCAACTTGAAGGTGCAATCAATAAACGTACAAAAGCGGTCATTTTGAACAGTCCCTCGAATCCGACCGGCGCCGCCTACAGCAGGACAGAACTGGAAATCCTGGCGGAGGTGATAGGCCGAAAGGGGATTTTCGTCATTTCCGACGACATTTACGAAAAGATCATTTATGACGATTTCCCCTTCTGTAATATTGCATCTATCAGTGAAGAGATGAAAAAGATGACGGTTGTCGTCAACGGTGTGTCCAAGGCTTACGCCATGACAGGCTGGAGGATCGGTTATGCCGCCGGACCTTCTGAAGTTATATCCGCCGTCACCATGATTCAAAGTCAGAGCACATCTAATCCCTCTTCGATCTCGCAGAAAGCGGCCGTGGAGGCCCTGGTGGGAGATCAGGATGTTGTTACGGAAATGGTGGAGGAATTCAGGAAGAGAAGAAACTGTATCGTGGAAAAACTGGGCGCAATACCGGGCATTACCTGCATGAATCCTGCCGGGGCTTTCTACGTTTTCCCCAACGTCTCTTTATTGTTCGGACGTTCATGGCGGGGAAAAACCATCTCTAATTCATCTGATCTTACCGAGTATCTCTTGGAAGAGGCCAATGTTGCTGTCGTGCCGGGCGGCGAGTTCGGTTGTGACCACCATATACGTCTCTCCTATGCCACATCCATGAAAAATATCGAAGAAGGGCTGCAACGGATAAGAGATGCCGTGGTGAAGCTTGACTGACCTGCAAAAGGCAAATAGACTGAAGACCGAAGGCTGGAGGTCGCAAAAGCCTTCCGCCTTTAGCCTTCCGCAAATTTGCCATTGAATGTAGTTCTCCCCTCATGTTATATCTTTACCCACCATGAACAACTCATCAGAAAGGTTTAACAAAAGAAGGAAAACGAGACCTGTTTTCTTAGGCGGTGTCCAGATAGGCGGCGATGCGCCTGTCGTCGTTCAATCCATGACCTGTACCGATACGAGGGATGTAAAGGCCACTGTCACGCAGATCAGGCAGCTTGAGGAGGCAGGTTGTGAGGTCGTCAGGGTTGCAGTTCCCGATAGGGCGGCGGCGGCGGCCCTGACAGAGATCAAGAAACAAATCACGATACCACTTATTGCCGACATACATTTTAATCCTCACCTTGCCATTCTCGCAATCAGAATGGGTGTGGATGGCATCAGGATCAACCCGGGAAATATCGGCCCGGAAAAAATAAAGGAGATCGTCAGGTTTGCGAAACCCCGGAATTGCGTGATTCGCCTTGGCATCAACGCCGGATCTCTCGAAAAGGATATCTTGGTAAAGTACGGAGGACCAACCGCCGATGCCCTGGCCGAGAGCGCTATGAGGAGTCTTGCCCTTCTCGAGGATATGGGCGCTCCCGCAATTAAGCTGTCAATGAAATCTTCAGATGTGTCCACCATGGTTGAAGTATATCGAACCGTATCATCACAGACAGATTACCCCCTTCACCTTGGCGTAACAGAGGCGGGGAGCCTATTGCCTGCCGCCATCAAGTCTTCTATCGGTATCGGGATTCTTCTCTATGAGGGGATTGGGGATACGATCAGGGTTTCGATAACCGGCAATCCCGTACCTGAAATTGATGTGGCCTACGGGATACTCCGGGCGATGAACATCAGAAAGGTAGGTCCTGACATCATATCCTGTCCTACCTGCGGCCGCTGTGAGATTGATCTTCTCAAGCTGACGGAAGAAGTGGAGGAAAGGTTGGCCGGGATGAAGGCATATCTCAAGATCGCCCTGATGGGGTGTGTGGTTAACGGGCCCGGTGAGGCTGCCGAGGCAGACATAGGAATTGCCGGTGGCCGCGGCTGGGGAATGCTTTTCAAAAAAGGCCAGGCGATCAGGAAAATAAAGGAGAGAGATTTTGTCCGGGTGTTGCTGGAAGAAATAGAAGAATTAACAAATTAATTGGACGCGACAGAGCGCGTCCCTCCAAACGAATTAATTGGCCACGACGGAGCGTGGCCCTCCAAACGGTGGAGGGACGCGCTCCGTCGTGGCCGGAAGTATTGCAGGGGTAGGTTGTATTAAGGAGGTCTAATGCGTTATTCGGAAATGTTCTTGCCCACAGGAAGGGAGATTCCTTCCGATGCGGAGGTTGTCAGTCACCAGCTCATGATCAGAGCGGGAATGATAAGGAAGTTGGCCAGTGGCATCTATTCATACCTTCCCACAGGCTACAGGGTAATTCGGAAGGTGGAACAGATCGTCCGGGAAGAGATGAACAGGGCCGGCGCTGAGGAGGTACTTCTTCCCCTGGTACAGCCTGCTGAACTCTGGCAGGAATCAGGCCGATGGGTGCACTATGGTAAAGAACTTCTCAGGTTCAGAGATCGCCACGACAGGGAGTACTGCCTTGGTCCTACCCACGAGGAGGTCATCACCGACCTTGTCCGCCATGAAATCAAGACCTATCGTCAGCTTCCTAAAAACCTCTATCAGATCCAGACCAAATTCCGCGACGAGATCAGGCCAAGGTTCGGGGTCATGCGCTGCCGGGAGTTCGGCATGAAGGACGCCTACAGCTTTGATACTGACGAGGAAGGCGCCGGGATAACCTACGGAAAGATGTTTAATGCCTATAACAGAATATTCAGGCGGTGTGGTCTCAGGTTCAGTGCGGTAGAGGCTGATACGGGCAACATCGGGGGGAGTTTTTCCCATGAATTTATGGTGATCGCCGCTTCGGGAGAAGACAGCCTCGTCTTCTGCAATGTCTGTGATTATGCGGCAAACATCGAAAGGGCAGAGATTGCCAGACCTCTTCAAGAGAAAATTGATGAAAAAAACTTACTCCCCCTTGAGGAGGTCTATACACCTGGGGTGAGGACGATCGAAGATGTCTCCTCATTTCTGCAGGTAAACCCGCAGGACGTGGTAAAAACACTGGTCTTTAATGCGGATGGTCAGCCTATCACTGTGCTTGTAAGAGGCAATGGAGACATCAATCCCATCAAGCTGAAAAACTATCTCGGATGTGATCTCCTCGAACTGGCAACGGATGAAATGATTTATCAGGCGACAGGTTCCACAAGGGGGTTCGCCGGGGCCGTGGGGATCAAAACGGAGATCATCGCCGATTATTCTCTCCTCGAACTGGCCATGGGCAATTTTGTCATGGGGGCCAACAGAGAAGATTACCACATAAAAAATGTAAACATGGGGAGAGATTTTGAGGTCAAGGCATTCGCCGATTTAAGACTGGTAAAGGAAACAGATCACTGCCCCCGTTGCGAAAGTACGCTTAAATTTGCCAGAGGGATAGAAGTAGGTCACATCTTTAAATTGGGCGCCAAATACAGCAAGGCGATGAGGGCCACCTACCTTGACAAGAATGGCCAGGAGCAATACATGGTCATGGGCTGTTACGGTATCGGTATCGGGAGGACAGTTGCGGCATGTATAGAGCAGAATCATGACGAAGACGGCATGATATGGCCCATGCCGCTGGCGCCTCACCATGTCATTATCACGCCGGTTAATATTAACGACAAGTCCCAATTAATTGCCGCCGAAGATCTCTATCAATCCCTCCGTGGAAAAGGCGTTGAGGTCATCCTGGACGACAGGGATGGCCGGGCGGGAATAAAGTTCAAAGATGCCGATCTGATCGGTATTCCGCTAAGAGTAACGATCGGACCCAAGAGGCTCGCCGAGGGAAAGGTAGAGATCAGAACAAGGAAATCAGGTGACGTGGAAACCCTCCCGCTAAAAGAGGCGACGGATTTTATCATCAAATGCATTAACAAAGAAATGTCATGCTACGCATAACGGATATCCTGGACAAGACCCAATCCTATCTCTCTCCGGAGGAACTGGAAATCATAGAAAAAGCGTATATCTTTTCCGCTTCCGTCCATCAGGGATATGTACGCCTGTCCGGAGAACCTTATCTTACCCATCCGATGGAGGTAGCCGGGATACTTGCCGACATGAAGCTGGATGCAGCGACCATCGTCACCGGTTTACTCCACGATACAGTGGAGGATACCCTGACAACTCCCGAACAGATAGAAGAAACTTTCGGTAAGGAAGTCGCTTTTCTTGTAAACGGACTGACCAAGATAAGTAAGATCACCCTTGGAAGTCAGGAAGAACGACAGGCGGAAAATTTCAGGAAGATGATCCTGGCCATGTCTTCGGATATCAGGATACTCCTGGTACGGCTGGCGGATAGAATCCACAACATGAGAACCCTTGAATTTCAAACACCTGAAAGACAGCAATTCATCGCCACAGAGACGCTTGAATTATACGCCCCACTGGCAAACCGCCTCGGTATCTACTGGATGCAGGTAGAACTGGAAGATCTGGCCTTCCGGTATCTCCATTTTGAAGCGTATCATGAACTGGCCAAACGGGTAGCAAAGAAAAAAGAGAAGAGAGAAAGATATACCGCAGAGGTAAAGTCCATTTTACGAAAGGAGATGGACAGATTCGGCATTAAGTGTGAGGTTGAGGGGCGGGCAAAGCATTTTTACAGTATCTATAAAAAAATGCAGAGACAGCAGATCAACTTCGATGAGGTCTATGACCTTACCGCCTTCAGGATCATCCTCGACTCAGATAAGGAAATTGAATGTTACGAAGTGTTAAGTATTATCCACGCCCTCTGGAAACCGGTGCCGGGGCGTTTTAAAGATTATATCGCCATGCCGAAGGCAAACAATTATCGCTCCCTTCATACAACGGTCATCGGCCCTTATGGCGAGAGGGTAGAGATTCAGATCCGCACCCGGCCCATGCATGAATGGGCGGAAGGGGGTATTGCCGCCCACTGGAGATACAAAGAGGAACGGGACGCCTATCTTGGCGACGATGAGGAACAGATCAAAAAGCTGCGAGAATTGTTAGAGGCTCAACAGGAACTGAAACATCCCCGGGAATTCATGACCAATTTAAAGCTGGCCCTTTTCCCGGAGGAGGTCTATGTGTTCACTCCGAAGGGCGAAGTAAAATCCTTTCCTCGAGGTGCCACTCCTATTGACTTTGCCTACAGTATTCATACGGATGTCGGCCATCAGTGCGTCGGGGCCAAGATTAACAGAAAAATTGTGCCCCTTAAGTATGAACTCGTCAATGGCGATACCGTTGAAATTATCACCCAGGCAGGGCATCACCCCAGTAAGGACTGGTTGAAATATGCCGTTACCTCAAGGGCCAGAGCCAAGATAAGAAACTGGGTAAAAACAGAGGAAGGAGAAAAGAGTGTCACCCTCGGTAAAGACCTTCTGGAGAGCGAATGCAAAAAGCACCATCTGAAATTGAGTCAAATTATCAAATCCGAAGAAATCAAAAAAATCTACGAGGAATACTCCATAGATTCACCCGAAGACCTGATGGCTATTGTCGGTTATGGAAGGGTATCACCCAAACGAATCGTTCAGTATTTCTTGCCCGAGGACGAGACAAAGGTTGACAAAACCATTCCTGAGAAGAAAAAGAAGAGAAGTTCTGATTCTGTGGGTATTTCCCTGACCGGCATCGAAGATGTCATGGTCAAGTTTGCAAAATGCTGCCATCCTATTCCGGGTGATGAAATTATAGGATACATCTCAAGGGGCAGGGGGGTAGTAATTCACGCGGTAGGCTGTCCCAGTATCGAAAATATAGATCACGAAAGACTTGTTGACGTCGCCTGGAACATCAAGGAAAAACACCTCTATCCGGTACAGATGAGAG
>MNZP01000171.1 GCA_001873675.1 Syntrophaceae bacterium CG2_30_49_12
AAGATGGATATAAATTGAATAACGGAGTTTTCTCATTAATTTCAATGTGCCATGCATTAAAAAGGCTATTATAAAGAATAATTCTATAATCTTGGTGCC
Source organism: Syntrophaceae bacterium CG2_30_49_12 (assembly GCA_001873675.1). GTDB lineage: Bacteria > Desulfobacterota > Syntrophia > Syntrophales > CG2-30-49-12 > CG2-30-49-12. The sequence continues at coordinate 100 of MNZP01000171.1, forward strand.
TTGGTGGCAAGATACCTGAGTAGTTACAAAAATTCAATCAAATTTCTGGCATTAGATGTTTCCTCTATTTTGCTTTGATCCCGACGAAAAGACAGGTAATGCCCATGGTAAGGACGTATGTTTTGACCTTTATGAGACCTGCCCCCTCCATGAGTGCGGAAAAAATATCCTTCGTAGGAAAATTCATGATGGAATCAGCTAAGTAGTGATAAGCAGAAGGGTTTGAGGAAAATAATCGGGCAAGCCAGGGAAGTATTTTACGGAGATAGATGCGGTAAATACCACGGAACAGGGTATGGCGGGGAGGTATCATCTCCAGTACCATGACTTGACCACCGGGCGCCACGACCCTGGCCATTTCCCTGAGCGCCTGCATCTTGTCTGGAATATTCCTGATACCGAAGGCTATCCCGGCGACGTCGAAACTGGAGGCGCCAAAAGGAAGATGGAGGGCATCGCCTTTAATAAACCGGATATTTTGAGAAAGTTGCCTTTTTTCGACCTTCCGGCATGCCTGGCCGATCATTTCCTTTACAAAGTCAATTCCTGTCACGTGGACGTGCGAATAGACGGAGGCGGCAGCAATAGCAAGGTCACCGGTTCCGCATGCCACATCAAGGAAACGATTTGTTTCAAAGAAGCGCATCTGCCTTACGGTAAAACGACGCCATGCAATATCGCGCCGAAGGCTCAAAAAATGATTAAGAAAGTCATATTTACCGGTAACGGTACCGAAGATATCCTTAACCATGACTATACGTTCGTCTTCCCTTGCTTCCGATACCGAAGGATATTTTACTTTCACGCAACTTTACTCCGTAACCCGAACCAAATATCTTGGACAATAATTGTAGCATTTTTTTGTTGACATAGCTTGTTTTTTGTGGAAGTTATCATCTACTGATGAGTAGTTATAATCTAACATACTAACCTTAACTGTTAGGAAAGGAGGTAAAAGATGCCTGAAAGCACTTACAAGATTATTGAGATCGTGGGAACAAGTAAGAATTCCTGGGAAGAGGCGGCAAGAAATGCCGTTGAAACTGCATCCAAAACCCTTACAGACCTGCGGATTGCTGAAGTTGTTAAACTCGACATGACCATTGAGGGCGGCAAAATTGCTTTTTACCGGGCAAGAATCAACGTTTCTTTCAAGTATCAAGAATAATGATTATTTCTCCTCAGGGGACTAAGAAAACAACGGGGTGCATCTGATGCACCTCTTTGTCCCTTGAGGTGGATTACTTCTTTGCCCATCTTCAGTATCTTTTAGGGGGTCAAAGCCCAGCTTCTTTTAAAATCTCCGGCACCACTTCCTCCTTCCCGATAGCCATGACATGAACCCCATCGCAGATACGGTCATCCTTGATCTCACGGATCATGCGCCCGGCTATTTCGATCCCCTTACTCAGGGTGCTTCCCTTGGGGGCGGCGGCCATTTCATCAATCAGTTCCTGCGGCACCCTGACGCCCGGTACATTTTTATTCATGTAGCGGGCCATAGGGGCTGAGGTGAGAAGAATAATCCCCGCCAGTATCTTCACGGGAAATTGACGGGCATAGGACATAAAATCTCTGAATTTATCCAGGTCGTAGACGGCCTGGGTCTGAATGAACTCTGCCCCGGCCTCTATTTTCTTTTCAAATTTGATCAACTGAGGCTCCAGGGGATTGGCCTCCGGGGTCACAATAGCCCCGGCACAGAAGGATACCGTACCGTCCAGGTCATTTCCCCCCATGTCTTTACCTTTTTCGAGGGTGCGGATGGCCGCCAGAAGCTGGGAAGAGTCCAGATCAAAAACCCCTCTCGCCTCCTTATGGTCACCCACTACAAGGGAATCACCGGTCAGGCAGAGGACATTCTTTATCCCCCGGCTGTAGGCAAAGAGGAGATCGGCCTGAAGGGCTAATCTGTTCCGATCCCGACAGGTCATCTGCAGGATAGGTTCCCCTCCCTGTTCCTTTACCAGAAGCGCTGCTCCCAGAGAGGGATAGCGCATGATGGAACTCTGGTGATCGGTAAGATTTATTGCCGCTACGCTCTCCTTCAGGAGGGCGATATGATGGATCATCTTTTCCAGGTTCGTCCCTTTAGGCGGACCGACTTCACTGGTGACGATAAACTTGCCGGAGGCTAAAGTTTCTTTAAAGCTTATAGTCATGGCTTAGTTGCTCCTTTCGGCCACGACAGAGCGTGGCCCTCCTGGGGAACGAAAAAGACCCCCGGACGGGGAACTACCTGGTGATTTCTCGGTCCCTGGTACCTCCGCATCAGGTCCAGTCTTCCCATGTCCTTCAGGCGCTGGTAAATCAGTGTCCAGGCGCAATCCTTTTGCGGGTCAATCTCACACTTTCCTTCCTTGGTTCCGCCGCAGGGACCATTGACGAGACCTTTGTGACAAGTAATGACCGGGCAGATCCCCCCCGTCTCCCCGATAATGCATGCCCCGCACTGCCTGCATACTTCGTGGAATTCGCCCAGTCCCCGCTCTTTCCCGATAAAAAGTGTATCCAGCGCGGGTATCACAATCTTATCCATCCTCCTCGCCACGGTTTGTACCCCAAAGGCACAGGTCATAATCAGAAGGACTTGGGCCTCAGAGATCGCTGATTGGTTCGCGGCCAGCGCCTCCTGGGTGATCTCATCACAGGCCACGGGAAGTACCATGTATCCGGTCACCAGACGATTGGCGGCCTCTAATTTTTCTTTCATCTGGAGGACCTCCGGCATCCCCCCGGTACGACAGAGGGTCACACATGTCCCGCAACCGATAATGAAAACCCGGTTATAATCCCCTAATAGGCGTTCTATCTCTTCCATACTCTTTTGACTTGTAATAGACCGAATCATGGAACACTCCTTTCTCTATCTCTCCAGGTCGCACCGGAGGCAACGGGTGGCCTCATCTCGGGCCTGTTCCTCGGAAAAACCTGTTTCAATCTCGCGAAAATCTTGAATCCTCTCTTCCGGCTGGTGGGCGGGAACCTTCTGGCGAGGTCTGGCCTCCACCATCTCTTCCCCTGCGGCGAGGCGCGCCTCATCGGCCACATGGACCTTTTCATCCCTGATCTCGATACGAGAGGCATCATTTTTCAGGTATTTATCAATGGCCAGGGCCGCCCGCCGGCCCGCCGCAATGGCATGGATCAAAAAAGTCGGCCCTGTAACAAAATCCCCCCCGGCAAAGATCCCGGGGATATTGGTAGATAAGGTATTTGAATCTACCTGGAGGGTCCCCCAGCGCGCCCGCTCTAACTTGCTGTCCGGAGGGAGAAAACTCAGGTCCGGCGCCTGGCCTACCGAGGGAAGCAGAGTATCCAGTTCCACAAAGAATTCCGATCCCTCTATAGGGACAGGCCGGCGGCGGCCGGAGACCTCCGTCTCCCCCAGACGCATTTTTATACACTCCATACCTCTGAGTTTCCAGTCTTCGCTTACAATGCGGGTGGGGCTGACGAGAAAGTGAAACTTGATCCCCTCCTCCACGGCCTCCTGATATTCAGTTTCGGTAACCGGCATCTCCTCACGGCTACGCCGGTAGAAGACATCCACTTCTTCCGCGCCCAGACGAAGAGCGGTACGGGCGGAATCCATCGCCACGTTTCCGCCGCCGATGACCCCTACCCGCCTCCCCACAGAGACGGGCTTCCCTACCTTGACATCCACCAGAAATCTCAGGCCGTAGAGTAATCCCTCCAGACCCTCCACCTCTCCGGGTATCCCCAACTGACTGCTTCGTTGTGCCCCGGCGGCGATAAAGACCGCAGCGTAGCCCTCCTTTTTGAGGTCATCCACCGTATAGTTCACATTGATGGGGGTACTGTAGCGGATCTCCACCCCCCTGGTCTGAATATGGGCAATTTCTTCCTCAATCACCCTTTTGGGGAGCCGGAAGTCCGGAATAGCTACCCCCAACATCCCCCCTGCCACCGGCAGGGCCTCAAAAACCGTGGTGGGGTACCCCAGTCGGGCAAGAAAATAGGCGCAGGAAAGCCCCGCCGGCCCGGCCCCTATAACGGCCACCCGCTCTTTCCTGGTCACGGGAAAGGGCGACGGCGGTTCCCCGACATGTTTAAAGTACCAATCGGCGGCAAAACGTTTTAAAGACTTAATGGCCACCGGAGCATCCAGCTCTCCCCTTCGGCACTTGAGTTCACAGGGATGGCTGCAAATGCGCCCGCAGATAGCGGGGAAGGGGTTTCTCTCCCGTATCAGATCCGCAGCCTCAGCGTACTTCCCCTGGGCAATCAAAGCTACGTATGAGGGAACATCTATTCCGGCCGGGCAGGCATGCTGACAGGCCGAGATAACCATGGCATCACAGACTGCCGCCGGGCACTTACGCTCCCTGATGTGCGCCTCGTACTCCTCCCGGAAATAGGTCAGGGTGGAAAGCACAGGGTTGGGGCAGGTCTGCCCCAGGCCGCAGAGAGAAGTCTTTTTTACGGCCTCGCCGATCTTCTGCAGCCGCTCCAGATCACCCTCCTGCCCTTCTCCCCGGGTGATGCGGGTGAGGATCTTGAGCATCTGGGTGGTTCCCAGGCGGCAGGGGGAGCATTTGCCGCACGACTCATCCTGGGTAAAGGTGAGGAAAAAACGGGCAAGATCCACCATGCATGTATTCTCATCCATGATGATCAGGCCCCCCGATCCCATCATGGAGCCCACTTCCCGCAGAGAGTCGTAATCAATGGGCAGGTCGAGAAAACGGGCCGGGATACATCCTCCGGAAGGCCCCCCCATCTGGGCGGCCTTGAAGTTACGGCCTTTGGGAATCCCGCCCCCCATGTCATAGATCACCTCCCTCAGGGTTGTGCCCATGGGCACTTCCACAAGGCCGGTGTTATTGATCCGGCCGGTGAGGGAAAAGATCTTTGTTCCCTTGCTTTTTTCTGTCCCTATATTTGCGTACCATTCCCAGCCCTTCAGGATGATGGACCGGACGTTGGCAAAAGTCTCCACGTTATTGATGGAGGTGGGCTGCCCCCTCAGTCCGGCCTGGGCCGGAAAGGGGGGACGGATGCGGGGCATCCCCCTTTTACCCTCCACCGAGGCGATGAGTGCCGTTTCCTCCCCGCAGACAAAGGCCCCTGCCCCTTCCATAATGATGATTTCGAAATCAAAGCCCGACCCCAGGATGTCCCGGCCTAAAAGGCCGCACTCAGAAGCCCGGGCAATGGCTATACCGAGGTGTTTGGTGGCAATGGGATATTCCGCCCGTACATAGATGTATCCCCGGGACGCCCCAATGGCAAATCCCGCGATCATCATTCCTTCCAGGACGGAATGGGGATTCCCCTCCAGCACACTCCGGTCCATGAAGGCCCCGGGATCCCCTTCATCGGCGTTACAGATGATATATTTCTCCCGGATCGCTGTCCGGGGCAGGCTTCCGGGATTCTGTCGGGTAACGCGCCATTTAACTCCAGTAGGGAACCCGGCCCCGCCTCGCCCCCTGAGACCGGCTTTTTCCACCACCTCGATCACCTCTTCCGGGGTCATGGAACTCAGGACCTTGCTGATCGCCCCATACCCGTTAAAGGCCAGGTAATCTTCCAGGGAGGTCGGGTCAATGCGGCCGTTTTCCCCTAAAACCACCCGTTTCTGTTTCTGGTAGAAGGGGACTTCGTGGCTGTAGATGTAAGGTTTCCCGGTCACCGGGTCCCGGTAGAGGAGCCTGCCGATGATATTCTTTTTCTTCAGGGTCTCGGAAACGATTTCCGGGACATCTTCCGGGGCTACCCGTTGATAAAAGATCTCCTGTGGGGAAATGACCAGCAGGGGGGCCCGCTCGCAAAAACCGTGGCACCCGGTCTTTTTAATCATTACTGCCCGGTCAAGCCCCTCCCTTTCGATTTCCACACGAAGGGCCTCATATACCTCCCCGCTCCCGTAAGCGCTGCAGCCAGGCCCGTCACAGAGATAGATCACCGTCTGGTCGGGGTCATGCTGTTCCAGGATGGTCTTGCGCCATTGCTCCAATTGGTCAAAGGTCTTTATCTCTTCCATGCCTCGCCTTCCCTCACCTGAAAATCCCCCCTTACCCCCCTTTTCTAAAGGGGGGGTAAGGGGGGATTTTCATTTGTATTTCTGGAGGATCGTTTCAATCCTCTTGGGGTTCATCTTCCCATAATAGGTTTGATTGACCACCATCACCGGGGAAAGGGCGCAGGCCCCCAAACAGGCCACAGTTTCCAAGGTAAAGGAATAGTCCGTGGCCGTTTCCCCATCCTGCAAATTCAAGGTTTTCTGCACCACCCTCAGGACGCCGCGCCCTCCGCGCACATGGCAGGCTGTGCCCCGGCAGACCCTGACTACATTCCTGCCTCGTTTCGCAGTATAAAATTGGGAATAAAAGGTAATGACTCCCTGCACCTGACTGGGGAAAACCCCCAGGGCCCCGGCAATGGGAGAAATAGTCTCTGAGGGGATATAACCAAAGACCTCCTGGGTCTTTTGCAGGACCACAATGAGGGCCTCGGGATCACCCCGGTGATGGTTCAGAATTTCATTGAACTTAGGCAGCATCATCCCTTTCTGGTTCATCGTCAATCCTCTCAATTCTGACGGCACAACCTTTCTGAAGTTGTGATTTGGTCTCCTCATCCCAGAGGTGATCGAGGAGACGGTTCTCCTCTATGCCGGGATAGCCATGGGGAGCGAAGATTAGCCCCCGGGGAAGATCGGGATCAAAGTGAATCCTGGTCTGTATCTCCCCCTTGTGCGAAATTATCCGTATCTCGTCCCCTTCCGCAAGACCCAGGGCTGCCCCCTCCTCCGGCGAGATGGAGACGTGAGGAGCGGGCGCCAATTTTTTCAAGCGTGAAGATCGGGAGGTACGGGTCCCCCACCCGAGGTGGTGTCTGACCGCCCCGGCCATAAAGTAAAAGGGGAAATCCTTTTCTTTTTCTAAAAATTTCTGAGGTGCATCTACCACAGGAAGGATAAATTTCGGTCGCACCTCTCCGAGGGAGAGCCGGCCCTCCCCCTTTGCAAGGAGATGTAGGGGGATGGCCCCATAGAGAGGCGCCCTCTTTCCGATTTCCTCCCAGAGTTCCGTCGTCTCTTCCGGGGCAATCCTCTGGCCCAGTTTTTCCCCCAGACGCCGGAAGATCTGGCCATCAGGAAGACTCTTTTCCAGGGGAGGGAAAGCCCTGTTGATCTTCTGGATTCTACCTTCAAGATTAATTACCGTTCCCTCCTTCTCGGCAAAAGATGCCGCCGGGAGAATCACCCGGGCCATGTTTGCCGTCTCGGTGAGATAGAGGTCCTGTACCACGAGAAAGGGAATCCTGGACAGGGCCCTCTCCACCCAGGCGCGATCGGGAAAGGAAAGCAGGGGATTTTCCCCCACGATATAGAGTGCCTTGAGTTTTCCCTCGTCAGCGGCCTGTATCATCTCAAGGGCCGTCATCTCCCCTTTTCCCGGCACCTGATCGGAGGCCGCCCCCGAGGGCACAAAACCGGGCAAGAATTCAGGAACCACTCCCATAGCCCATGCTCCGATGGTGTTATTCTCCTTAAGAAGGGGAAGGATGCCAACGCCCCCCTCTCCCGCTTCTCCCTTCAGGATCATCAAATTGGACAAAGCCCTTACCAGGGATACTCCCCCTGACTGCTGAGTAACCCCATCTCCAAATATACAGAGGACTTTTGCGGCCTCACCGATGAGCCTGGCTGCCCCGTGTAGTTCCTCATCGCCGACGCCGGCCTGTACGGCCGGTAGGTTCAGGTCTTTCCTTGTAAAGTTTTCTTCCCACTCCTGAAACCCTTCGGTATGGGTCTGGACAAACCCCTTGTTCCAGAGACCCTCTTGAAGCATGATCCGGGTAATACCGTGGATGAGGGAGAGATCACCTCCCCGGGCCGGTCTCAGGTGCAGGGTGGCAAAACGGGAGAGGGGGGTCTTCCGGGGGTCAATGATAATCAGGCGGGCGCCGGAGTCACGGACGGCGCGTTTAAGGTAGTAACTCAGGACGGGGGCTGTCTCCGCCGGATTGGCCCCTACTACGAGGAAGAGATCCGACTTCCCCAGTTCACTAAAGGGTTTGAGCGTCCCCGGGCGGCCCAGGGCATCGAGCAGTACCTTAAAGGCCGGTGCGGCATAGAGGCGGCTTCCATTATCTACATGAGGAGATCCGAAGACAGACCGGGCGAGTTTCTGAAAGAGGTAACTCTCCTCGTTGGTCAGGCGTGGGGAACCCAAAAATCCGACCGCCTCCCCCCCTTCCTTATCCTTTATCGCGCTCAGGGAGGACGCCACAAGTTCCAAGGCCTCTTCCCAGGATGCCTCCTTCCAGCCCCCTTCCTCACGTAAGAGGGGGGTACGCAACCGGTCCGGGCTATGGATGAAATCCAGGCCGAAGTGTCCCTTGACACAGAGAGTTACAGCGTTACTGGAACCCTCTCCCTCGGGTTTTACTCTGATCAGTCGCCCATCTACCGATTCCAGTGCGACAGAACAACCGCAGGCACAGAGAGGACAAACGGTCTGGCACACTTCCTTCCCCGTTCCCGGCCAGGGCAGCCCCACCTCTGTGAGAGCCCCCGTAGGACACAGTGAAAGACATGTCCCACAGAAGGTACAGTCGGACTTCTCAAGGGGTTGATTGAAGAGGGTGCTGGGGCGGGCCTCGAAACCACGGTTTAGATAATCAAGAACTCCTTCCACGACCAGGTCCTGATCTCCCCGGATACATTTGGCGCAGAGGATACATTTGCTCATATCCCGCTTGAAGAAGGGATTACTGTCCTCTGAGGGGAAATACTGGGGCATGGGATCCATATCTATCAGGCCTACTCCCAGATCGCTGGCAATCTGACGGAGCTGACACCGGTTCCCCTTATCACAGACCAGACAGGATTCGGGATGCGAGGCGAGAAGCAGCTTCACCACTATGCGCCGGCATTCCAGAACCGGGGCCGAATCGGTTCTAATGACCATGCCGGGCTGGATGGCAGTGACGCAGGCAGGGAGGAGAACCTTCCGGTTTTCCTCTTCCACGAGGCATATCCGGCAGGCGCCGATATCTTTCAGGTGCGGGTCGTGACAAAGAGTAGGAATGTAAATGCCCATCTCTTGGGCCAGGGCAAGGATGGTCATCCCGGTTTTTCCGCTTACCGTGGTTCCGTTTACCGTTAGGGTGATGGTATCCAAAGTTCCTCCTAGGCACAATAAGGGCTATTTTTTCATAATCACGTTATTGATAACTCTGTTTCAAGCTCCTTATTATTGTCAAGGATAAATTCACCTTTCCTTATTTCCTTATTTATTCCTGGACGTATTTTTGTTTCTATGGTATCTATAAAAGCCTTAAAAGGACAACATCTGTTTAAGATTATAACTGATCATAATTAAGGGGGATTTGGAATGAAGATTCACGAATACCAGGCTAAAAATATCTTGCGGGAATACAATATCACGGTACCCCGCGGTGAGGTGGCCACCACTCCCGAGATGGCCCGGGAAATTGCCGCCTCTTTGAAAACGAGGGTGGTTGTAAAGGCTCAAATACATGCTGGAGGAAGAGGAAAGGGAGGGGGTGTCCGTTTAGCCGCCTCTCCCGAAGAGGCCTTCGAGGCTGCGAAAGGGATCATCGGTATGAATTTAGTTACCCATCAGACAGGACCGGAGGGAAAGTTGGTACGTCAGGTCCTGGTCGAAGAAGCTCCCGAAATAGAGAAAGAACTCTATTTAGGTCTGGTGGTGGACCGTTCGCGAGAGCGGGAATGCATGGTTTATATGGCTTCAGAAGCCGGTGGGATGGACATTGAGGAAATAGCAAGGACGGCTCCCGAGAAAATAGTAAAGGCGGCGGTTCACCCTGCTATAGGGTTCAGCCCCTTTCAGGCCAGGAAGATAGCCTACGGCTTGGGATTGGATAAGTCTTTAAGCGCCCAGTTTTCAAATATTGCCAGGAGCCTGCATCGGCTATTTGTGGAAAAGGATGCCTCTCTTGTGGAGATTAATCCCCTGGTAATCACGGCGGATGGCAACCTCATGGCCGTAGATACAAAACTAAACTTCGATGACGACGGCCTGTTTCGCCATCCGGAGATAAAGGCACTGAGGGACGAAACGGAAGAGGAGCCACTGGAGGTGGAAGCGGTAAATACGGGGGTAAATTATATCAAACTGGACGGTAATGTTGGCTGTATGGTCAACGGTGCAGGTCTGGCCATGACGACGATGGACCTGATAAAATTGGCGGGAGGAGAACCGGCGAATTTCCTTGACGTAGGCGGTGGAGCATCACCGGAACAGATAGAGAAAGCGTTTCGTATCTTAACCTCCGACCCGAAGGTAAAGGCCATTCTGGTAAATATCTTCGGCGGTATCCTTCGGTGTGACCGGGTGGCTACCGGTGTGGTAGAAGCGGCCTCGAAAATAAAGAAGAAGCTACCGATGGTGGTGAGACTTCAGGGAACCAATGTAGAAGAAGGCCGCAAAATTCTTCAGGAATCGGATTTAACCTTTGAAGTAGCTGATGAACTCTATGAAGCGGCCCAAAAAGCTGTGGAATTAAGCAAAAGATAACGAAAAGGAAGGATGAATTAAAAATGGCAATACTTTTTGATAAAAATACTCGTGTAGTTTCACAGGGGATTACCGGTACAGAGGGAAGTTTTCACACGCGGGAATCAGTTGCCTTCGGCACCAGGGTAGTAGCTGGAGTCACGCCGGGAAAGGGAGGCATGGATTTTGATGGAATACCTATTTATAACCGGGTGATTGATGCGGTGAAATATCAGGGCGTAAATGCTTCCGGTATATACACCCCTGCTTCCTTCGCACCGGATGCCATCCTTGAGGCAATCGAAGCAGGTGTCCGTTTGATCGTCTGTGTAACCGAAGGGATTCCTGTCCTGGATATGATTAAAGTCAAACAGGCACTGAAGGGATCGGCTTCCCGGATGATCGGCCCCAATTGTCCGGGGATAACCACCCCGGGAGCGGGCAAGATCGGTTTTATGCCCAATTTTATCCATAAAGAGGGCAACGTGGGACTGATCTCGAGAAGTGGAACCCTGACCTATGAGGTTATCTGGCAGCTTACCAGTATAGGAATTGGTCAATCCACATCCATTGGCATCGGTGGGGACCCCATAGTGGGGACAACCTTTGTAGATTTGCTGGGTCTTTTTGAGCAGGACCCTCAGACCGGGGCCATCGTTTTAATTGGCGAAATCGGAGGAACCGCGGAGGAAGAGGCAGCGGAATTTATAAAGGACAATGTTCGTAAACCGGTTGTGGCTTTTATAGCGGGCCAGACTGCCCCTCCCGGGCGGAGAATGGGACATGCCGGAGCCATTATCGCGGGTGGTAAGGGAACATCCGGGGAAAAAGTCAAGGCCCTGGAAGGGGCAGGGGTCATTGTAGAAAAGAATCCCGCCGAAATAGGGAAGAGAGTCGGAGAAATCCTTACCAAAAGGTAGGGGCGAGAAAAGGCACAGAGGCACAAAGAGGAAAATCAATATCCCTTTGTGCCTTTGTGCCTTTGTGCCTCAAGCTGTCGGCCGATAGGGAACTGAGTCTTAAAATTTTTTGCTTGCTTATATCTATATATAGTAGTATGCTTAAAAATAGTTCAACATATTGAGTCTTTTATCTTGTAAAATAGATAAAAAATCTCTCGTTATATGTGGAGATGGGGAGGGAAGGTTATTATGCATGCGAAGATAAGAAAAAGGGACGGCCGTTTGGTAAAGTTTAACGCTGAAAAGATCACCAACGCCATTGCCAGGGCAGGGGCAGCAACAGGTGAATTCGATCTCGCGGCGGCGCGAAAACTTACCATTAAGGCGCTTAATTTAGCAGAGGAACTGTTTGACGACAAAATCACCACCGTGGAAGAGATTCAAGATATTGTGGAAGAGGTACTCTTATCTTCCCCTTATCGCCGTACCGCAAAGGCCTATATCATCTACCGTGATCAGCATGCCAGATTAAGGGAAATTACTAATAAGATGGAGGTTGATTTAGTTGACCAATATCTGAAGAAGGTTGACTGGAAGATTCATGAAAACTCTAACATGGACTATTCTTTACAGGGGTTGAACAACTATATTTCTTCTGAGGTCAGTAAGGTTTACTGGTTGAACAGTATCTATTCCCCGGAGATCAAAATGTCCCATGCGGAGGGCGACTTCCATATCCACGATTTAAGCCTCCTTTCTGTTTACTGTGTGGGCTGGGATCTTTTTGACCTGCTCAGGGAAGGTTTTAAAGGTGTATCGGGTAAGGTGGAAAGTAAACCGGCCAAACACCTCCGGAGCGCATTGGGGCAGATCGTCAATTTCTTCTATACCCTTCAGGGAGAGGCGGCCGGCGCCCAGGCCTTTTCAAATTTTGATACGCTTCTGGCCCCCTTCATACGATACGACCGTCTGAATTTTAAGGAAATAAAACAGGCCATGCAGGAGTTTATCTTCAACATCAATGTGCCTACAAGGGTCGGCTTTCAGACTCCCTTTACAAATGTAACCCTGGATGTAACTGTACCGAAGTATTATGCAGATCAGAATGTAATTATTGGCGGTCTGCCACGGAAGGAGACTTATGGGGAATTTCAGGAAGAGATGAATCTGTTCAACAGGGCATTTCTCGAGGTAATGGCGGCTGGAGATGCCAAAGGCAGGGTTTTTACCTTTCCGATTCCCACTTATAACATTACGAAGGAATTTCAGTGGGACGATCGGAATCTCGATGGACTCTGGGAGATGACGGCCAGGTATGGGGTGCCCTATTTTTCTAATTTTATCAATTCAGACATGAACCCGGAGGATGCCAGGAGTATGTGCTGTAGGCTCCGGATTGACAACAGGTCATTGGAGAAAAGGGGGGGGGGGCTTTTTGGCTCCCACCCCTTGACCGGTTCCATTGGGGTGATCACCATAAATATGCCCAGGATCGGTTACCTGTCTGACGGCGAAAACGAATTTTTCGGGCGGCTGGAAAGGCTGATGATTATTGCCAAGGAAAGTCTGGAGACGAAGAGAAAAGTCCTGGAGAACTTCACGGAGGGAAACCTCTACCCCTATACAAAGTATTATCTGAGGGATGTAAAGAAGAGATTTGATGAGTACTGGAAGAATCATTTTTCCACAATTGGTCTTGTGGGTATGAATGAGGCCTGTCTGAACTTTTTGGGGGGAAATATTGCAACCCCTCCCGGGCAGGAATTTACCCGGAAGGTCCTGGATTTTATGAGAGATAAATTAATCCTATTTCAGAGAGAAACGGGCAATAATTACAATCTTGAGGCGACACCAGCGGAGGGGACATCCTACCGCCTGGCAAAAATTGATAAGAAAAAATATCCTGACATCATCTGTGCCAATGATATAGGGACAGATTTAAAGCCTGTCCCGTCAGGTAGTGAGACGGGATCTGTCCCCGATCCATTCTACACCAATTCAACGCAACTGCCGGTCAATTTTACAGATGACGTCTTTGAAGCCCTTGATCTCCAGGATAGCATCCAGGCAAAATATACCGGGGGAACGGTTTTTCACACCTATGCCGGGGAGAGGCTTCCAGATCCTGCTGCGGTAAAGACTCTTGTCCGTAAGATCTGCACCCGTTACCATTTGCCATATCTTACTTTCACCCCCACGTTCAGTGTCTGTCCCTCGCATGGCTATTTAAGCGGTGAGAGAGCGACATGCCCGAGATGTGAGGAACACTGTGAAGTCTATTCAAGAGTGGTTGGTTATCTGCGCCCTGTCAAGCAGTGGAACAGGGGAAAACAGGAAGAATTCCATTTGAGAAGGGTATTTACTTTTTAAAAAGATGGTAACTGCTCAGGTAGCCACAAAGGCACCAAGACACAAAGGATACATATAAGTTTATCAACCTTATCTGACAATAAACAAGACATTCCAACAACACAGCAGATACTGTGCCCCCATAAAAAAGGGTATTAAAAGAATAATTCTCTAATCTTAGTGCCTTGGTGCCTTAGTGGCTGAATAGTTACAAAAGAT
>MNZP01000078.1 GCA_001873675.1 Syntrophaceae bacterium CG2_30_49_12
CCTGGTTTTCTTATTAATTTTAATGTGTCCCTCATCAAGAAGGGTATTCAAAGAATAATTATATGATCTTAGTGTCTTGGTGTCTTAGTGGCTGAATAGTCACAAAAAGCATTACTATTCCGCCAATGGATGTCATAATCGCCCAGGTATGCCTGCATCACAAGGTTTCTCTCTTTACCCTGGATGAACATTTTCGTTCGGTTCACGGGTTGAAACTGTTCGAGCCATAAGCTATGGGTCAGGGGTCAGGAGGCACAGAGGGGCAAAGGCTTGAGAGGCACAATGAGACCTTTGAAAAACTGCCTTTTCGGTCATTCCGGGCTTGACCCGGAATCCAGGAACTATCTGAAAATACTGGATTCCCCGTATCAAGTACGGGGCAGGCTCTGCTTTCGCAGGAATGACAAGGTGATGTTGCTATGGAATTATTCAAAGGTCTCACAATGCTAATAATCTGTATTATGTCCCCGGAATACGCCAGACGCCTTGGAGTTTCTACCATTGGAACAGTTGGAATTTTAGTGAAGGCTAAACGCTCTGGAATCATTCCTTCTCTCAAGACTCTTTTGAGCGAGCTTGAAGCTAACGGGTTTTACCTCAACGATGTTTTAAAAGAGGAAGCCCTGCGCCTGGCAGGTGAGTAACGTAGCCTAACATCTCACTCATGTGTTATCTAAGATACCATTATATTATTACTCCAAAACAAAAAGAGAAACAAAAAGAGGGTCAGCGACTATTTATGGAAGCAAAACTAAAAACGGCAAACAATGAACGGTCGCTGTCCCTCTTTTTCCTCCCAGCAGTTCTGCTACTACCTGATAACCAAATGTCGGGGCTCTCCGGTGGTCGAACAGGTTCTTGGCATCCTGTTTGAAGGTATCCTGATCTGTGACTTCTGGGGAGCTTACAACAAGACCGCCGCCCTGGCGAAGGAGCCAAAACACAGGCTGTCCTTATGTCGTTATTCCGTTCTGCAGAACTCCAGGGAAACAATCCCATAGAAATGATCCTGACAATGGCAAAAATGGCAATCGAAAAGAAAGACCTCTCAATAGTGTTCTTAGAACAGGCCGCATAGTTTTTCAAAGAGCTAAAGTGTTACAACTTCTGCATAGATGAATGATTAACTTATAAGCTGATGTCCGTCCCCTATTTCCCCGTCCCCTATTTCTGCCTATTTCCCCCCGTCCCCTATTTCCCCCGATTTCCCTTTTTCCTCCCTTTTTCCCTGAGCGTTTTCATTGGATTATTTGCATTTAACATGTTAAAATGATAGCAAATGAATAATGGATCTCAATAAAAAGGGAAGGTGATACGCATGGGGAACGTCCAGGCAGTCATAGATTTGCCGGAAGAGCTTTATCTCTCTCTTTCTGCCTCCGGCTTAACCAAGGAGAGAATAGCGAGTGAATCGAGGAAGCTTCTTGCCTTGAAATGCTTCAGGGACAAAGTCCTTTCACTGGGAAAATCTGCCGAGCTGTCCGGGCTTTCGAAATGGGAGTTCATAGAATTTTTAAGCGAAAATGATGTCCCTGTGATTGACTACAAAGAAGATGAACTGACAAGGGAGTTCAAAACTGTGGAAAAACTGACCGAGAGGCTCAAGAAGTGATCGTTGTATGCGATTCTACCGTTTTGATCGGACTGGCAAAGATAGAAAAACTGGAGCTTCTAAGGGAAGTCTTTTCCAAGGTCTGCATTCCTGGGGCAGTCTTCCATGAAGTTACGGAGAAAGGGGCAAACAAACCCGGCTCTGAGGTCATAAAGAAGGCCCACTGGATTGAGACCATACCAATCAAAGACAGAACACAGGTTGGTCTCTTGATGGTCTCCCTTGAGATGGGAGAGGCTGAAGTCCTGGCCTTGGCCAGAGAATTGCGGGCCGACCTTATATTGGTGGACGAAGAGAAGGCAAGAAAAAGCGCGGTAATTGCCGGGTTCAATGTCATGGGATTGCTCGGCCTGTTTATTTTAGCCAAAAACCTTGGCCTTCTCAAGAAAGTCAAGCCTCTCATTGAAGAACTCAGGGCAAAGAAGTTCAGGATTAGTGACCGGGTTGTGACGGAGGCCCTGAGAAGGGCCGGGGAATAAAACCTTGAAGTAATATTGAAGTAATTTCCTTGCAGAAAAGGGGTAACCGTCCCCCCCCCCTTAAATACCTTATTATCAATGCCTGACCCCAGGGCCCACCCTGAAATTTGAGAATAACCTCGTGCTGTACGCGGACTGGGGCTCCGCTGCCACTCCGCCCCAGCCGGTTAGCCTGGGCGTTAAGAATATGAGTAAAATATGGATGAACAACTGGAATTTGTAAAATTGATAGCATCGCGGCTTGATTCCGCCGGCATTCTTTATATGATGACCGGCTCGATGGCGATGGCAATCTATTCTATACCAAGAATGACTCGTGATATTGATCTGGTTGTTGAGGTTACACCTGCCGATGTTGACAAAATCGTTGGTCTTTTTTCCGAGGATTGCTATATAGATCATGATAGTGTCAGACAGGCGGTACATGCCCATGGGATGTTCAACATCATCCATAATGACTGGGTGATCAAGGCTGACTTCATCATTAGAAAAAACGATGCATACCGCAGAGAAGAATTCGCACGGAGACAGAAAATAGATATCGAGAATGTGACTATCTCTGTTGTTGCTGCCGAGGACCTTATTTTGTCAAAGTTGGTTTGGGGAAAACGATCACGATCGGAACTTCAGCTTCGCGATGTTCGTCAGATGATATCTACTGTTTCAGAACTTGATTGGAAATATATGCAAAAATGGGCTACCATCCTTGGGATTGACGATCTCTTACGAAAGGCGAAGGGAAAAAATGAGTGACACTCCAACGCAAATAAAACAACGGTACGAAGAAATGTTATTGTCGCGAACGCCCTCAGAACGATTGAGGATGGCGAGTAGAATGTATGATTCAGGCAGAAAGCTCGTAATCTCAGGTATAAAAATTGGAAGACAACCACTCAATCCCTCGCAATTGCGTGGACAGCTTTTTCTTCGCATGTATGGGAGTGATTTTACGGCTGCCGAAATAGAGAGAATCATAAATAGGATTCCTAACATGCAATTGGACACGGATAGCAAATGGAATATGGCTTCCTCGATCTTTCCCTGAGAGGCCAAGGCAATACCCATGTTGTTGTGAGCTTCCTTGAAGTTTGGTTTGATCTGTAATGCTTCTTGATAATAGGCGGTAGCCTCGGGAAATCTGCCCTGATACGCCAGCACTGCACCCAGATTGAAGTAAGCATCCGCATATCGAGATCTAATTCGCAACGTCTCATGATAATGAGCAATGGCGTATAAATATCCAGATAAATCAGTTGCTGTTATGAATACATTATTGGGGTCTAAGGGGAATTAAGTTGGTCCTTGACATCACGTTGGGCGAACCAAAAAATAACAAAATGAAACATCCATGAGCCTTCGGCTCACAAAGGAGGATGAAAATAAGTCAGGCGAGACGCCTGACCTACTTTTAGAGGGCAATTATTCACCAGTAGGACAGGCGTCTCGCCTGTCAAAAAAGGGTATTTTCAAGTGAAATAAGTGCGATTTCACCTGAAAATACGTTTCTGTCAAGCGACTGTCGTGATGAGGTTATCAAGAGTGTGGACCTGATCCCCCCTTACTTCTTCATTCTAACTCCTGAATTCTAACTCCTGGTCCTGGGTAGTTACCTAATTTCACCTCTATATCGCAGTGCCAACCGCAAATTACAAGCTATAGTACGAAATACGCAGCGTACGCCGCAAAAGCCCAGCAGGCGATGATGCCATACACAACCGCTCTCAAAACCGGATTGCGCGTCAGAATTCCGAATCCTTCCGTACATAACACAGCAATACATGGAGTAATACCGAGGGCATATGTTGCTTTAGCTGTGCTGAGAATGGGGACGGTAAGAAAAAGGTAGATAATTGATAAAATGTAGATAACTACACAAAAGACGCAAAATAGAAGACTTTGCCGGCGTTGCCGGTTTGGTCTCACTAAGGAGCTTAGTATCCCGAGTACGATTGCCCCGGAGGGCAGCAATGACAGCCACGCACTTGAAAACATAAAACCATAATTCCATGGAGGGCGATTATATGCACTTAAATAGCCATCCATCCATAAAGTGGAATAAAGACCATCCCAGATACCGATGACTGCAGAATATACTGGATAGTACAAGGATTCACCGAAAGTTAAGAATTGCCGTGGTGTTCTGTAACCGGGATCCTGCCACCATATGATATTTCTCAATGAATCCCAGCCACCGATGACCATTTGCCCCATTTCGGTCCAATTACGAATATAATACCAACCGGAAATAACAAAGATAATACCAAGAATCAACGCGATAGATTTAACAGCTTCTGCTGTCCCTTTTACCTTCGACTGGATACCAACAGAAATCTTATAAAAGATAAAGGCTGCCGTTGGAACTACGAGAAGTACAGCGTTTGTTTTTGTCAGAATTGCGAGTCCCAGAAATAAACCGATAGATAGTAGATCGCTTTTCGATGGTGAAGCTGGAGAATAAAAGAATCTAATCAAGAGTAAAATGGCAACGCTCGAAAGACATCCCACCATCGGTTCATTTCCGGAAAACTGGGGCATGTAGAGGTTCATGGGGAGGAGCCCTCCTATCACGGTTCCGATAGCTTGAAGATCATCTCTGTCCGGATATACATACCGCAACACGGTAGCTTAGTTCCACCTGAGCAGCTCCACACAGAAGAGGAATTATGCGTATGATTCGCTCCAGGACATCGGGTGAAAAAAAATGGAGAAAAACTTTGTAAATAATAGCAGATATAATGTAGAAAAGCGGTGGTTGAAACATCTGCCATCCCTCTATAGCCAGGGGAATGCGCATGTTATCAACTATGTACATAACATATTGCATATGCCATTTAATATCCATGCCTATATCCAGCGGGATTTTACCAATATTGTTTACTGCTATGATCATCCACAGAGCAAGAAGCATCCAGCGCATTTTCTTAGCCGTGGGTCTGAGGTGAACAGACCAATGTGGTTGTCGAGGATGCATGAACAAAAGGCTGCCAAGAAACACCATCATAAATATCGGTGCGTATATATGTATATTCGAGATAAAGGCTTGATCCGCACGTTGAAAACTGCGCGAAAGCGGAAGAGGCGGTGTATCATTGACAGGCAGAGCCTTTTGCCATGTTTGACCGTCAATACTTGCCTCCCAGTGTTTCCCTGTGAATAATCCCAGTGGTTTGCTGTATGCGATGAGGGCTGGATGGCCATTTTGATTCTGAACTGCTATGCGTAGCTCGTGGACACCAGATGTAAGTTTAGAGGTAAGATTAATACGACGAACTTTTTTCCATTCATGAACAAGGAAAGAGGTCTCCTTATAGAGAACCTGATCGTCAAGTCGGATTTCAGCGAGTTTCATGGCACGGAAATTTAAAACCGCATTTTTTGGCAACCTGTTTACTTCGAAGCGGGTACGAAAAACGGTAACGAGCGTTTGAGACCATCGGATTTTTAATATTGTTCGTTCCCGAAAGCGAATCCACTCCGCTCCCTGTTCCGAAAACAGAAAAACAACACCAGGGTCGGTGATTATTTTCGAAACGAATACTGACCCCAAAACGATGACGAAGAGAATGAAAGCAATACATCCAACAAGGAAGTTCCGATTTTGGGGGGAAGAAAGGTGCTGATGAAGGGTATTTCTCATTTATTTCTTTATAGCTTTGATTAACAGCACTGTTGATAAAGCACGGGGCATAATGTTCGCATCAAACCAGGCAATGCCGGCATACAACCTGTTAATCCATTTGAAGAGAGATAAAAAAATGGCCCGTGGCCCTGGGGATTGTACATTTTCACTTGAAAATCCCCCCAGCCCCCCTTTTCCAAAGGGGGGCTGGGGGGGATTTTCTTTTTCCTTCATACGCAATCTCTGAGCCACGGAGAAACAGAATATGGCGACGCACATGGTAATCTTCTCCAGGGGCCCCAATACCTTTCGCACGAAAATGGTTTGTAACCCGGCCTCTCTTAACCGATTTTCCATTTCAGAAAGCTCGTACCGGCGAAGGTGCCCAACGAAACGATCATCATAGGTAAAATAAAACCACCGGTGGGGAAATGTAATCACAAGAAGACCAGACGGCTTTATAACCCTGGCAATCTCACACAAAGCCTTTTGATCATCTTCAAGATGCTCCAGTACCTCTGAAGAGATTGTATGAGAAAAGGTATCGGACCTGAAAGGCAGTTTCATTCCATCAGCTACGACATACATCCCTTTCCCGAGGTTTCGTTTCAGGGTCTGAAGCGCCAGAAAGGATACATCGGAATACACGACACGGTCGCCAGGAGTTACAACAGGCGAGATTCCGCTGCCCACTTCCAGAATCATATCTCGCTTCTCGTTCCGCAATGCCTTTTCAACAGCATATTTCCGTAACAGATAATTATAGAGATAATTCTTGAAAATGATGTACATATCATCTTCAAAGAAGTCCTGGAAACGGTTGTTCTGGGACTGAATCATTGATCCCTCGGGAACAAATTTGATGTTACTATCCGCATTTTAGCGAGACGGAAGGTAAGGGCTGTTAAAAGACATCCAAAACCGTATTTAATACTCCGGCGGAAATTAATTGATGATGCCTTGGCAAAGTAATTTGTTGGACAACTGACTTCAGCTATCGTATGACCAAACCAGATAACCTGGGCCAACATCTGATTGTCAAACACAAAATCGTCAGAATTGACATCTATTGGCAGTTGCTCCAGCAGACGTCTTGAAAACGCCCTGTATCCGGTATGGTATTCTGAAAGTTTTGCCCCCATAAGAATATTTTCTATAAAAGTAATAAAACGATTGGCAATGTACTTCCAGGCAGGCATGCCACCTTTAAGGGCATATCCACCAAGGATCCTCGATCCCAGGACGCAGGGGTAAAGATCATTTCCAATCAGGGAGGCCATAGCCGGAATCAGTTTCGGTGTATATTGATAATCAGGATGCACCATAATGATGATATCGCCCCCCCGCTCAAGCGCCATTTTATAGCAAGTCTTCTGATTTGCCCCGTAACCGCGGTTACGATCATGAGCATATACTTCTACTTGCGGGAGGCTCTTCGCAATGGCTGCCGTGTCATCCCGGCTTGCATCATCAACAAGTATAACAAGATCAACGATTTCCTGAGCCATAACTTCATCATAAGTCATGCGCAGTGTCTGTGCCGCGTTATATGCCGGCATAACGACCACGACTTTTTGATCTCTGAACATGCTTACGCCCTCTCTGCGATTACGTCATATGTTTAATCCTAAATCCACCACCTCGATTCAACGCTGCCCGCTTTTCCAAGTTTCACATCGGATCGGCATACCGTAAATCTGTCAGTATCTTTACTAAAGTTCCCCGCCCACGGGAGTGGCATCTTGGACAGCGATTAGAGGGGGTTTCATCCCCGTCCGCGGCAATCTGCGGGTTTTTTTAGATGTTATCATTATCTCTTTCCCGATAACACGTGATGGTAGTTGTAAACAGCGAAGCGCAGGGTTTTCCAGAAGGACTTGTTCTCGCTGCGAATGTATACGAGGAAATAGACCATCCCGAACCAGGCATCGAACAGGCGATTCGGCCGTAAATTGATAAGCCGGCTGACGATCGGCAGAGTTCGAGGCCAAAGTACAGCTGTCTGAAAAAATTTTTGCAGGTTAGCGATACGATCAATATCCGGCATGTTGAGTTTCGAATCTATGAAGAACGATTCGGACAATGAATCGAACTTGAAGGAGCGGTCCAGATAACCACGATCGAAAGCGTAGTCCGTCAGCGCCGTACCCGGAAATGGCATGAAAACGGAACACCATGGGTAGTCGGCACGGATATCGATGTTCAAACGCATAGTGACAAAGGCGTCCTCCAGCGTCTCGTCCGGCAGTCCAACGATATTGTAGGTGCGAAACTTGATCCCGGCGGTGTGCAGGCGCTCGGCGGCCAGGCGGATCTGCACGTTGGTAAGCTTTTTCTTCAGCACCCGGTTGCGTATCTCCTCGTTGCCGGATTCAATGCCGAAAAATACAGTCTTGCATCCGCCATCCGCAAGCCGTTGCGCGTACTCCGGGTCTGCCGCCACCAGGTCAGCCCTTACCAGGCAGATAAAAGGCAATCCCACTTCACGTTTATAGACATCCAGGAATTCATACAGCCATTTGCGGTTTAACCCGAACACATCGTCTGCGAAATAGATGGTGTGAACGTCGGTCGTGCTGCGCTGAATCTTCAGTTCCTCAATCACTTTCGCTATGGCGCGGATGCGGACATACTTCCCCTTGCCTCTGTACAGTTCGCGCATGGAATCCTCAAAGCAGAATGTACAATGAAATGGACAACCGCGGGAAGTGATGACATTGCGGACTCTGCGGTCAATACGTCCCTTCAGGGCATCGTATAAATGACGATCCGGAAACGGATAATCATCAAGATCACGTCGCAGCATCCTCACCGGATTCTCACGTACGCTGCCGTCCGGAAATTTGAGCGTCAGGTTCGCTAAATCGCTGAAATCACGACCGGCGTCGATACAGTCCAGGATTTCTCGCACAGTCTCTTCACCCTCGCCACGCACCAGCATATCCACGCCGGACTCGCGGATAAACTCTGGGAAGAAGGTTGGATGAGCGCCACCGAAAATATTCAATAAGCCATGGCGCACTTTGAGCTGATGGGCTATGTTCCGTGCCCAGAGATGACTTCCGGTCATGGTTGAAAAACCGAGCAGGTCCGGCTGGAATTCCAGAATGGTTGGCTCGAAGTCATTCGCATTGTCGCCCAGTGAAATCCGTACTTCGTGTCCGCCGTCTTTTGCATGGGCAGAGATGTACATGGGGCCCAGGAACTCATACTCAATATTCTGCAGGAACAACAACTTAGCCATATATGCGCCTATTGTGCCGGGATGCGTTCAAGGACATCAATCATTTCCATATGCTTCACCGTTCTGTATCGGCTGTCAAGATAAGATACAATCTCGGGTATTTGTATTTTTTCGGGAATGCCGTCAACGCGCCAGGTCTTTCGACTGTAGATGACGTAGCGCGGCCGGTTCTTCTCCAGATCGCGAATCACCTCGTGTTGACGATCATAGGCCGTGGCAAAATAGGCGATGGGATAGCGGGTCGGGTTAGTCCGGTCAAACAGAAAATAATAGATCGCTTCATTCGGAAAAAAATAAACGTAATCCCGCGGCCTGGTGTTTACATCCAGGAAGCATTTGATTTCCCGCAGGCTGACGGCTGTTGTTCTGTCCACAAAAATCCCGAGGCGCGGTACCTCTGGCAGAGTGAACCCGCTAATGTGCGCTGCCGAAAACTTTCCTTCGATGGAAAATGCGTATTCCCACGCTACAGCAATGTTGGACCGCACGAAAGGATTGAGGCAAATCCCGTTCGTCAAGTTGACCAATACCGCCGTGAGCGCAACCACAATCATCGCTCGCCGCGCTCTCATGGCATCGTTTTGGCGCCATTTTGCCCATAGCTCATCGATCCAAAGAGCCGAAAGCACGATGGCCGGAATCATCACTTTCGTTGTTCCATAATACCCTGAACGGCCAAGAGCAATCCGGAAGAGCAACATGCCATAAATCAGCAAACCCAGCGCCCACAGAAACCGCGCTGAGCGAACACCCCGCAGCCACGCGACACAAAGTGCAACCAGCGTAGCACAATAGACGCCGATCACTGCGAAATGCAGCCAGTTCGCGCGGAAGTCCCCTCCCAACCAATCCCGCAGCGAAGGAAACGGGCAACCGCCGAAACCGAGCATGACCGTTTTGGGATAGCCAACCACACTATCGAGCAAGCCTGGACCGGCGCCGTTCAAGACAAGAAAGACGACCATCGGGGCCAGGGAGACCAGGACAACGGCGAAGAACGTAACCGACATACGAAACATAGCGCGGACCGCTTTCTCCCTGTCCATGTTATCAACAATCAGCATCACCGCAATGGCCAGCACAGCACAAAAACCCGCCTCGTGGCTAAACAACAGGGACTGGCCCAGCAGCAAACCGCCGGCTACGAACAAAAATTTTCCCCGGGTATCCAGCCACAAGGCGACACAAGCTACAGGAACCAGGCCAAGAACAATCCGTAGGATGGTGTTATTTGCACTCAGGGAGCGTACCGTAGGAGAGGACATGTAGACCAGAGCGACAACGACCAGCGCCAGCCATCGCGCCCGCAATGTCCGCGCCAGCACGAAGCCCAATAAGCCGCAGGCAGCGATGTCAAGCATCAGCTTGTAGACGCGTTCCACCAGCACGTTATGCCCAAGGCAATCCATCAGCCAGGCCAGCGGATAGATAAACATCGGCCCGTACAGGGAGAAAAAGTCACGCCCATATACGCCGCCGCTGGAAATGCTCTGCACCCAAGCCAGCGTTGCCCCCTGCTCGCCAAGAAACAGCCATGCCCCCGCATAGGGATTCCACCCTGGTCTGAGCATCGCCGGAATGTGCCACCCAAAAAAGCCTGCTACGAGCAGGGATGAAACCACCACAAGCCACATACCTCGTGTCGGGGTGTCGAATCCGCCGGTGAGGGTTTTACTGCCGAGATCCGACGATCCGCGGCCGACCAGCCAGAGCAGGATTGCACCGGCTGCCGGCAGGCCGAGAGTGAATAAATATGCCACCAAATCGCGAGATTTCGCATAACCGGAAAGTGTTGTGAGACTGACGATTCCGACCTTACGTGCGCCTTCCAATTCGCCTGGAAAGCTCCATCCGAAGCCGACCAATACCCATGCCAATGCCAGCCCTGCGATCGCGCCTGACACGAGACAGCCCCACTCGATTAAGTATTGCCGTTCTTCTGCCGAAATCATCATATGCCTTCCCATATTTCTAAATTGCTGTGGCCATAACCGTCACTTCTCCCAGCTTCACCCGTAGTTTCCTGTCCAATATTCCTGCCGGAAGCTTGTCAAACCATTGGCCTAAGCGCCCGCCGGCAAACCTGAATGCGGCAAACTGATGCCGGGCATAGCGCAGAGACAGATATTTTGGCGTGGCCCAAAAAACCGTTGCACCGAAGCCAGCGTCGGCAAGCAGGCGCTCCAGGCTGTTCTTTCCGAAATAAAACAGGTGCTCGGGCTTGTAGTGCAGCCAGTGCCGGCCGAAAACCCGATGCGACAGGGAGCCGACATCGGGTGTCGTAA
Organism: Syntrophaceae bacterium CG2_30_49_12; assembly: GCA_001873675.1. Lineage (GTDB taxonomy): Bacteria > Desulfobacterota > Syntrophia > Syntrophales > CG2-30-49-12 > CG2-30-49-12. The sequence goes on from MNZP01000078.1 coordinate 11,240, forward strand.
TTAGCAACCGCCCGCCGGGGGGAAGCCACCGTCGCGCCGCCTGCAACGTCGCTGTCGGATCGCGAACGTGTTCCAGCAGGTCGCTCATGAAAATCGCGTCAAAACATCCCACCGGAGAGTCTTTGAATACTGCCGTCTCCAGGCTCCCTTCATGGATATGGCCGATTCCGAACTTGCCACGGCATATCTCCGCACCGTAATTCGACAACTCGATACCGAAAGGCTCGAAGCCCATCTCCCGTGCCGCTTCGAGAAAATAGCCGGTGGCGCAGCCCACATCCAAAATGCGTCCTTCGGGAGGAATATCAGACTGTACCTTGACCAAGAGCTTAAGAAAATGAAATATCTTCATTTTCCTCACAATGGCCTCGTCAACGCTCAGTCCCCAGGCATCGTAATAGCGCCGACCGTAAATAGTCGCAAGTTCATCTTCATCAGGCTGCGGATAGAGGAATTCCATACGGCAGTCGGTACATCTCCACAGAGGATAGTCACAGACGTTAAAATCGTGCCGTTGCGTCGTTCCGTGACAGGCAGGGCAATCCGCCGGAGTCGTAGATGCAGTGAAATTCACTCCTTCAGTCCCTCCGTTGTATGCCAAACACCGTTTCCTGCGAGCTGTAGTGCAGCCTGCTATCCACCTCCGGTCTGCCGATGCCCGAAAGCAATGTCTCCACGGCGTTCAACACATCGTCAACACCGATCATCTTCATACATTGATTGTCGCCGCGGCAAGGCGACTCCAAAAAGTGGTGCACACACGGACTGCAATATATACGACGATACAGCAAGACCCGCGATGTCTCACCCGCGCCGCCATAATGCTCCGGTGATACAGGCCCGAACAGGGCCACGGTGGGCGTGCCTAAAGCAAAGGCCAAATGCATGGGACCGCTATCGTTGGTAATGAAAATACGCGCCTCGTCAAGCATCAGGGTCAGTTCCGGCAGGGAAAGTCGGCCGGATAGATCCGAAACGCTACCCGCCGGAAGCGATAGCAATCCGGTGACGGCCGCCCCTACCGGCTCTTCGCCAGGTCCGCCAATCAAGTATATCAGCATGTCCTTGTGTAACTCGTACAATCGTTTTATCAGAGCGATATAGTATTCTATTGGCCAGCGTCGCTCGATCCGCAGATCAGAGGCGTTAGGGTTTACGATGATATAATTCGATTTCTCAAAACGGCAACCAGTTGCCGCGAGCTTTTCCGCCAGGGAAATCCGATCGGCCGGATCTATCCGGGGAGCTATCAACCCCTGGTGCAATTCTGTAATACCGATACAGCGTGCCGCCTGCAAATAAACCTGGGCAATCGGGGCATTCTGGTTGAAATAAACCATGTGAGTATAGATGCCGCGGGCTCGCATGTCGTGGGGCTTCAAATAATACCCAATGCGATTACGGGCGCAACTCAGAATGGTAAGCAAAGTAGAGACATTTGAATATACCTCCAGGTTGACGAAGATATCCACGCCCACCAGCCAAAATCTCTGCAGCAGGCCGGGCAGCGACACAGCGAGTTGTACCAGGGAACGATCATCCAGAATCAGAGTTTCGTCTATAACGTCGAACCTTCGGCACAGTTCTGCGTTTGCTGATCGCGTTAGAAAAATCAGATGAGCCGACGGGAAACGCTTGCGTAATGACGTCAGGAGCGGTGTTATTTGAACGATGCTGCCAAGCCCCATCAGCTTGCAGACAACGATCACGCGAGCGCTTTCGAAGCTGTGAGCTGTGGTTTCGGCGCAGCGACTTGCCCAGAAGGAAGGCCAAGACGTTGAGCAGTGCCACCAGGGGGTATCCTATCCAGAAATCAATGAATGTCTTGGTTTTAAGATTCATTTAAATTGAATATTATAATGTTCTTTATATCAACACATCTCTAACGAGCTTGTAGCCTTGTTGAATTCTCTTGCACCTGAAGTGCCACTTGCAAGTTCCCTTTTGCTCCTGCGAAATCAGGATCAATACGCACTGCCTCACGGAAATATGCAATCGCACTTTCCATTTTCTCCTGTTTAGCCAGCAGAACGCCCATATTGTTATATACCTTTGCCTGGTTCGGCTTAATCCGCAATGCTTCCAGATATTGATTCATAGCTTCTTCGAATTTTCCCCGATACATGAGGGCCATACCGAGATTGTTCCGAACCTCTGCATGATCCGGTTTAAAACGCAAAGCTTCCATATAGTGTGCAATAGCCCCGTCAATATTTCCCCGGGAGAATAAAATATTACCGACTCCCTGGTGCGCCTGATAGTTATTTTTCGTAACATTTAACGCATGTTGAAAAATAGTCATACTGTTTTGCCAGTACTGCACCTGCTGCCACGAAACAATAACGGAAACAGAAACTACCGTTGCCGCCAATAATATAAGCAATATCCTCCGCGCAAACAATCGTGAAAAAATGTCGGAAACGCCCCAGGAAATGATAACGAAAATACCTACGAGTGGCACATAGGCATAACGGTCAGCCATGGCGTGATAACCTACCTGTATTAATCCGATGACCGGCATAAGTGTCCCTAAATACCAGAACCATCCCACGGGAAGATAGCGATACCGGCGTGACATGAAATATAGTGGACCCCAAAATTTGGACGGTATGATAAGTTACACTTGGAGACTAAAAACAGGAGGTCCAAGTGGAAAAAATGAGAAAGAGTTATCCGCCATCATTTAAAGCAAAGGTTGCATTAGAGGCGATCAAAGAGCAAAAGACATCGGCTGAGTTGACAAGTCAGTATCAGGTTCATCCGGGGCAGATCAGGAACTGGAAGGCCGCTGCCCAAAAAGGGCTGATAGACCTGTTCAGCGACAAGC
>MNZP01000042.1:0-2008 GCA_001873675.1 Syntrophaceae bacterium CG2_30_49_12
CTTAACCAAAGGAGGGTAATATCATGGAAGAGACAGCAAAGAAAGAAGAGCTTGGGGAGTTGGTAGAGCAACAACAATGGTGGCGGGTGGCTGAGAAGACCCGCTCCAAGAGACTTAGCTATTTGAGGAAGGCTGTATGGAAGAAGGGAGCGCTTGGTGGGGTATATACACCCGGTCTCAAGATATGCCTGGAGTTGCCTCGTCTCTTCACCGAAGCGTGGAGGAAGAACGAGAACGTTCCCATCATGTTAAGAAAGGCCAGAGCCTTGGCTAATGTTTGGGAGAATATTCCCATATTTATAACTGATCAGGCTCAACTTGTTGGGTATCTCGGCAGCGCTCCCCATACGATGGTATGGCACTGGCAGGCTGCAAGTATGATTAATGAGGAGATTTATAATGAGACCGGCATCATACCGGAACCGGAGAAAGAATCATTAAGGCTTATGGCGGAGCTCAATGACTATTGGGGAGGTAAGACGTCGCTGGATCTTTTCACGAAGGTTGTTGATCCTGAGGATGGGGTCAAGTTTATGAGTGGCGCCATCGGTTGGGGGACTCCTTCCTCTGCCGTTACTTATGCCACCAGGGACTTCAACTTCATATTCAAAGGTTTTGAGGCCATAAACGATCAAATTGGTCGAGAGCTCGAGAAGACCGAGGAGATGACCCAGGGCACTCCAAGTCCGGAAATTATTCCCTACTATGAAAAGTTTCATAAGTGGGAAGCCATGCAGATTGTCCTTGAGGCCGCCATCGCCTATGCCGGGCGCTACGCACGGCTTGCACGAATTATAGCTGATAACTTTGAGAGTGATCCCAAACGAAGGGAGGAACTATTGAGAATTGCCGAAACCTGCGAGCGGGTACCGGCCAGGCCGCCCAGAAACCTGCAGGAATCCCTCCAGTTTGATCTTTTCGTGAATATTTTGAACAGATATGAGGCGGGAGAATTTGCCTGGCCCTCCCGTCCTGACTATACTCATGGTTCCTTCTATGACAGAGACGTAAAAGCCGGTGTTAATAAACGTTTGACAGAGAATGAAGCCCTCGACTTGGTTGGTGAATTCATGATCAGGGCGTACGATATTGGCATGTTTGCGCCCAGGTGGACCAGGGAAGGGCTTCAGGGTATCGTCGGTACCTGGGTGTGGACTATTGGCGGAGTTGACGAAGATGGCAATGATGCCTGCAACGCAATGACCGTTGCGCTAATGAAGGCGGCAAGGCTCGTGCGCGTGGCGAACCCCACACTTTCCTTCAGGTGGCATCCCAGAGTGAAGGATGAGGTATTCAGAGAGGTATTCGAGTGCATCAGGCATGGTCTTGGGTATCCAAACATCCGTAACGATACTGTCCTGATCGAAAATGGGATGTACTGGCATGGGCATCCCATAAAGGAAATGAGGACGTGGGTAAATCAGGCCTGCATGTCACCATGTCCCACCACAAAATATGGCTGTCAGCCCTTCCGTATGGCCTCCTGCACAGCCAATACTGCCAAAATGGTCGAGTATGCCCTCTCCAATGGCTATGATCGAGTGGTCAATATGCAAATGGGGCCCAAGACTGGTGATTCCAGGAAGTTCAAGGACTTTGAGGAATTATTTGCCGCCTGGGTCAAGCAGATGGAATGGATAATGAACATTCTTATACGTACCGTGGCCCTTGGTCGGGTCAAAGACCCTGAATTCTACTCAAGACCCATGCTATCCGCTTGCTATGAGCGTGCGGTTGAGACGGGGACGGACGCAGTTGATCCCTCTAATGGTGAGCGGGGGAATACATGGATTACCTGGTTCACCTGGGTGGAGAACGTAGATAGCCTTGCAGCCGTTAAGAAGTTGGTCTTTGATGAGAAGAAATATACCATGGACCAGTTGATAACCGCCCTCGAGGCCAACTGGGATGGCGATGAAGAGATGCGGCTTGACTTCGTTAGAAATGCGCCCAAGTGGGGTAACGACGATGATTACGTGGATAGCATCATGGTTCGCTGCTTAAAGGA
>MNZP01000042.1:2021-15577 GCA_001873675.1 Syntrophaceae bacterium CG2_30_49_12
AGGAGATTGCCCGCCACTCCTGGGAGATAAAGGGTCCGGAGGGGAAACCGTTTCCACCTCTACCGGAAAACGTGAGCGGCAACATCCACTATGCCAATATCGTCGGCGCTCTGCCCAATGGCCGGAGATTAGGCGACGCTCTTTATGACGGCGGTGTCTCTCCTGGGCCAGGTCTTGACAGAAAAGGACCAACTGCGGTTTTAAAGTCCGTAGGCAAGATTGATCACATAACTCAAGGCCGTGCCTTCCTGCTGAACCAGCGGCTTTCCCCGATCCAGCTTGCCGGTGATAAAGGCTACAACCTCTGGAAATCGTACATGAGGACATGGGCTGACCTGGGGAATGACCATATACAGTTCAACATGGTGGACGATTCAACCCTGAGAGCTGCTCAGAAAGATCCCGAGAAGTATTCCGAAGTAATTGTCCGGGTTGCCGGTTACAGTGCGCACTTTGTGGACATCAGCCGTAAGACCCAGGACAATATTATCCAGAGGACCGTGCAGGGGTTGGGCTGATTTTTATTACGAACAGCTTAACACGTGGAGGAAAGGAAATGGTGCGAAGATCGCGAAGAGAGGAATGGAACCAGATACGAAATAGTATGACCAGTGATTTCTCTACGGCTAAAGGCGTAGAAGGTCGGGAAACCGTACCCGATAAGGCCTGTGGGAAGTGTAAGAACTTTTCCGAAAACGCCTACGCGTCCGATGGAAGGGGATCTTGTAGAGTCTTGAAAATGGGGAGCAACTTCCTTGCAGACCCGCCCATTTTTGTGCTGGATGGGGAAACAGGGCTGATGTGTATGTTCAATATGGATGCCAGCCGATGTGAATATTATGAGATGATGGAGTTCATTGATACCGATGGCACGGAGTGTGCTGACCCGCAGTTCCGCCGTGCCCAGAGGCAAATGGAAAAGGCATTGAAATAGAACAGAAGGTTGAGAAAGAGCCTCCATTCTGCGAGATTTCCTCTAACCAATCTTATGGTGTCTGCTGGAACATTCCTTCCTGCATTCTTTCTCCTTTCTTTCTCTGAAAATAGTTGAGATACCCCAATGCACACATGGGGAGGTGATGTTCCATTACCCAGCGATGAAGAGCATCCGTCTTTTTGTTCGGGCCGAGGAGCGCCTCCGTGTCTTGCCTGAACCTCTCGGTGATTTCCTGGAGAGAGGCATTTGTTTCAAGCATTTCTGAGACCGTGTCTTTCCATTTCATGAGCCACTCGATCCCCTTACTCAGGGTTTGATTCACCCTCTCGGTACAGCCAAAGTGGCTGAAACACAAGAGGCGAAGGTCAAGGTCAAAAAAACCTTCGATGGTTTTGATATTTATGTCGGGGTCGAATTCCGGCGGCGGGGTTGTCGGTACTAATGCTTGCGCTTGCGAGTCAGAAAGATAGATGCCCACGGCGTCCCCTGTAAAAAGTATCCCCTCGTTCTCTGAATAGATGCATATATGGTGGTTAGCGTGTCCCGGGGAGCCGATCATCCGGAGTCTCTGGCCTTTACCCAGGTTTATAATGTCCCCATCCTTGACCGGCATCATCCGGCCTTCCTCAATAGGCAAGACCTCTCCGTACCATTCGTTTATCAGGGGGCCAAAGACCCCTTTTGAACTCTTGACGAGTTTGGAGGGGTCTACCATATGCCTTGCGCCTTTTTCGTGAACCACGACCCTTGCCCTCGGCATTTCCTTAACCAACGTACCGGCGCCTCCCCCATGGTCGAGGTGGACATGGGTTACAATGAGATATGATATGTCTCGTGGATCAACCCCCACCCTCCTGATTCCTTCCATAATTAAAGGGGCCGATTTTGCCGGCCCGGTCTCCACCAGGGCCAATTCCTCGCCTACTATCAAATAGGCTGAGGTAAAGTCGGGTATGCCAAATACCTTGGCATCGATCAGATATATTGAATCCGTGACCTTTCTGTTTTCCATCATCGAGGTTCCCATCCCCCCTCAAGTGTCCCCGGGACTAAGCAGTTCACGTGTCCCTTACATTCTCCTGCCGATCATTAGACTATAATCCCCTGTATCCCCTCGCTTCTCTGCCTGCTCCCTAACTGTCAACCCGATCAAGACATAGCACGAAGGTTAATAAAATAGAACCGTTTCCTTTTTACCCCAATAGAGAAAAACCATGGCGTTCAGAGCCTGCCGTTGGGTTGAGGCAGACACCTGGCCCTCGGTGACGAGATGGGAGAGAAAACGCTTCACATCCTTTGCCCCGAGCCTGTTCGGATGGGTCTTGCCGCCGAAGTGATGGATATAGCGAAGTATCCACTGGCAATAGGTCTGCTCGGTGTGGTAGGCGTAGTGATGATAACGGAGCACCTCGCGTACCTGGTCCATGAGCTTGAGGTCGGGATTCAGGTGGAATTTCGGTTTATTTTTCTTTTGACTTTCCCATATACATTATTGCAATATGTGGAAACAAACAAGAAAAAATGCAATAAGCGGACAGTAACCGGGTAAATTTTCCACATCTCACGATCAATATCACAATAAACGAAAATTTCGTCCACCCATAGGGTGGTAATATGACGGACAACTTTCCGTTTGGGGAATCAATTCCTGAGGAAGATTATGAAGAAATGCGAACGAACAAGAGTCAGCCGACGTTATCCAGGATATCTGCGTCTGTATCAGAAGGAGTATTGCCTGGCGCTAATCAGGATCTTGCAGGAAGATGCTGCAGACCTGATTGACCTGTTCCAATTGAAGGAGACAATTGCCGATCTTTCTTGCCGTATCGATGAGCCCAATATTTATAGTGCGGCAGGTAAATTGCAGCGAGGAATATTAAACAAAGGCATATATTCGCCGCTGGATATGAAGGCAGAGGAATTTAACGGTCAGGCAGAACAGTATTACAGGAATGATTTACGAAAAGAGCATATCCGGGAAGCATGGCAGTTCCTTGCCCAGGATCTGCAGAGATTGGAAACAGGGTGTGTGCATGATGGAGAACTGTACCGTGATGCTCTGCAGGCGATAATACGCGGGCAATGCGCCGCGGATTTCATTGCTCTCCAGGAACAGGACATTCTGGAAGAAAAGGCCTCTGCCGACGTTATCGTCAAATTGTTGCATCTGATGATCCTTACGCTCCATGCGGACTGCGCTATGACGAGTCTGCATCCGGTGAATCGCTCACCAAAAGTTTTACCGGCTGGGAAGCAAATGATTATATGATTGCTAAACATTCCCTGATACAGCATCAATATATCGACCGGGAAAGCGGGCAGGTTTGCACGGAACGTTTTTATGCCCCCCGGATGATTAATCTGCTCTACTCCAATGTCCTGGAAAACGCTCCTTTTCTATTCCGCCTTTTGATTGGCGTTCGCTTCACCAAATGGTTGGGCTACCTCAATTACGAATCATTCATCGGCGGGAAAATACTGGGCAATGACGACTTTATGAAAGCCTGCAACATTGACAGCGGGGAATATCTCGAAGATCCCAGGAGTCTCGACACCCTGAAGAAGATTTTCGAGAGGAAGATCCGCTATTGGGAATGCCGTCCCATGCCGAAAGACGTGGGCGTCGTCGTATCGCCCTGTGATGCCAGAATGCTCTGCGGTTCTCTGTCTGAAACTTCCCAGCTTTTCATAAAGGGTAAGTTCTTCGATCTGGAAGAGCTCCTCGGAAAAGACAAGAAGCGGTGGCTTGCTGCTTTCCATGATGGCGACTTTGCCCTTTTCCGCCTGACACCGGAAAAATATCATTATAATCATACTCCCGTAGCCGGTAAGATCATTGCTTTTTATCAGATCGGAGGAGCTTATCATTCTTGCAATCCTTATGCCGTCTTGACAGTAGCGACCCCCTATTCCAAAAACAGGCGTGTAGTAACCATTATTGACACCGATGTGCCTGGAGGCACGGCCATAGGCCTCGTCGCTATGGTTGAAGTGGTTGCCTTGATGATCGGCAGCATTATCCAATGTTACAGCAAAAGACGCTATGATGATCCGGTTGCTGTAGGCACAGGGATGTTTCTGGAAAAAGGTTTGCCTAAAAGCCTTTTTCGACCCGGGAGCAGCACCGTCGTTCTCTTGTTTGAGAAAGGGCGGGTATGTTGTTTCGCTAATGATGTTGTAGCGAACATGTCGGCCGGCGGTGTCATAAGTAGTTTTAGCCAGGGTTTTGGCAAATCTCTGGTGGAAACGGACGTCAAAGTCCGTTCCGCGATCGGGAATGTCTCAACCCTGCAACGCCAATCTTGGAGGCACAGGTTATGTCTAATGAACTTTTCATCGCCGGAGTAGCGGTATGCCTGGGCATACTTTTGTACTGGGGCTTCCGGGTGCTGCCGCAGGATAAATGGCAATTCCTGGCTGCCGTTCCCCGCAAACGCCTTGACGATGGCCGCTGGCAGGCCATCAATTTGACCTATTATGGTCTCTTTAGTGCCTTGGCGCATGTGATCGCACTCTCTATACTCTTGATTTTAACAGGTTCCATCGGTATCTCGGAAGATAAAGCACTCATTATCATCTTGGTCATGATGGGCGCTTGCCTGCCGGCGTCTCGCCTGCTTGCTGGTTGGATCGAAAAGAAGGCCCATACCTTCACCGTGGGCGGGGCCTCCTTTGTCGGCATTCTCCTGGGGCCGGCTGTGGTCTGGCTTGTTTATCGTACCATCTATCCGAATGCCATCATACCCTGGCTGCCCCTCTTGGCAGCTTTAGCTGTTGCCTACGCGGTGGGCGAAGGTGTCGGACGGTTGGCCTGCATCAGCTTTGGTTGCTGCTATGGGAAGCCAGTTGTCTTCGGACGCACCTACTTAAATTGTCTTTGCCAACATTATTCCTTCATATTTACGGGAACGACGAAAAAGATCGCTTACGAAGGAGGGCTGGAAGGTCAGAAGGTATTTCCCATTCAAGCGGTCACGGCCACCATCTTCATAGGGGCAGCCCTGACCGGAATGTACCTCTTTCTCATCGGTTCGTACGGCCTATCCTTTTTTCTCACCATCCTTGTCACCCAACTATGGCGTTTAATATCGGAGATATTCCGGGCTGATTACCGGGGCGGGGGTTCTTTATCGGCTTACCAGCTGATGGCCTTACTGGCTCTGCCTTACGCACTGGCAATCTGCTTCTTCCTGCCCCAGGCAACAATTATTGCCAATATCCAGAAAGGGTTAGAATCCCTCTGGCAACCGAGAACAATACTCTTCCTTCAGGCATGGGGCGCTGGAATCTTCTGGTACACAGGCAGCAGCCGCGTCACCGCCTCTCATGCATCATTTTATGTTAATAAGGAACTTATTTAAAGGGGAGGTATGGTCAATGCGCATGAAAAAGGCTAATCTTTTATTTTCAGGGTATCCTGGAGAAAGGCCTTAAACAATTTATAGTCACGGGATAGCGCTAAGGGTTCCCCTGTCCTCTTATCAAGATCTCTCATGCTCTGTGGCAGTTCCAGGGGGATGCCAAGTAGGACCTCGACCTCTTCGGGAAACTTGGCCGGATGGGCCGTCTCGAGAGATACACACAGGGGAAAATCACCGAACCGTTCCAGATACACCTCAAGACCCCTCCAGCCTACGGCGCCATGCGGCTCCAGGACAACGCCACGGTGATGATAAACCCTTCTTATTGTCTCCCTTGTTTCCTGATCGGAGATACTGACAGAAAAGATGTGTCTCCTCATGGCCTCCCGGTCGGGGTAGCGGTGGACGGCGCCGTTCCGGTCAACTGTCCCTCCGTATAAATCGAAGAACCTCGCCAGGTTGCTCGGATGACCCACATTCATGGCATTGGAGAGACACGCTCGGGAAGGAGAAATTTTTTCGTATATGCCTGTTTCAAGAAACCTGGGAAATTCGTTGTTTTCATTGGTCGGCATGACAAGCTTTGCGACGGGAAGCCCCATCCTCCGGGCATATTCACACCCCAGGGCATTGCCGAAGTTACCGGAGGGAACGGAAAATACTATCCCCTCCCCCCGGCGTCCAAGCCGGGTATAGGCATAAACATAGTAGATTATCTGGGGAAGTATCCTGCCGAAATTGATGGAATTTGCCGAGGTCAGGTTCAGACTGCCGAGAGAAGAGTCGGAAAAGGCCTGCTTGACGAGATTCTGGCAGTCATCGAACTGGCCCTCTATGGAAATCGCCCGGACATTACCGCCGATGGTATCGAGTTGCTTCTTCTGTCTCCCGCTTACTTCCCCCTGGGGGTAGAGGATATAGACATCCACCCCTTCGACATCCCTGAAGGCTTCTCCCACAGCGCTTCCTGTATCACCGGAAGTCGCCACGAGGACATTGAGTCTTATCCCCCGGGGACGAAAATGGCTCATCAGCCGGGCCATCATGCGGGCGGCAAAGTCCTTGAAGGATGCTGTCGGTCCCTGATCGAGCCTCATGATATACCTTCCCTCTTCCACATATTCGAGGGGTACCTCAAAATTGTACGCATCTTCCACAATCCTCTTCAGGATATCGTAGGGAATCTCATCCTGGAGAAAGGCCGCCGCCACAAGCATCGCCACCGCTGTATAGGGCGCCTCTTTCAGGGACATGATCTCTTCCGGTGCAATTACGGGAATGGGATCGGGCATAAAAAGTCCCTCATCGGGGGCCTGACCCTGGAGGAGGGCCTCCCGGAAGGAAGCATATCCCTTAAAGGGAGTAACCCACGGTATCCCGTCCAGGTTTCTGTTTGTACTGAAATAACCTATTTTTGCCGTCATGATGGGATATTTACCGTCCTTTCCCGTTCAGTTTATAACCTCTCACAAAATCGAGAAATAAGTGATGATGGCGCAGCAAACTGAATTGCCGGCGATGAATTAGATAAAAATATCTCTCAATTCGGCAGCCGTCAAGCGGCGCTTCCGCCAAAACCTGCTGTCTCAACTCCCGTCCCACGGCATAGATCGAAAGAATAGAGCATCCCAAGCCGGCGATAATGGCCTCTTTTACCGCTTCAGAACTTCCCATTTCACCGATGATGTTGAAGTGCGCGAGGCTTGTACCGGCATTTTCCTTCAGGTACGTTTCGATGCAATCCCGTGTTGCCGAGCCCCTCTCCCGGAGAACAAAGGGTTCCCCGGACAGTTCATCCAGGGTCACAGGACCTTTCCCGGCCCAACGATGGCCCCAGGGCACGGCCAGAATAAGCCTGTCTTCCCATAGAGGTTCCACATGCAATTTCCGATGCAGCGGCCTTTTGCCGATGAAACCGATCTCTCCCTGATTATTCAGAATTGCTTCTGTGACCTCTTCAGAGTCGGCGGCCTGGACATTAGCCCTGATCGCCGGGTGGAGCTTTTTAAAATCACTCAGGATGTAGGGAAGGATATAGGTGGCCGGAATCGTGCTGGCAGCGATATAGATGTTGCCGGATTCGTTTTCGCGAACCCGCAATATCTTCTCCTTCGCCTCCTCTCTCAATTTTATGATCCTCCTGGCGTAATCGTAGAGAATCTTTCCCTCCGGTGTTAAGGACACCCCCCCATTTCCACGGTTGACAAGCCGGATACCGATGGAATCTTCCATATTCTTGATGTGCTTGGTGAGGGCAGGCTGGGTGAGAAACAACTTTTTAGCCGCACGGCTGAAGCTTCCCTCGGCAATCAATTGCACGAGGGATTCCATCTGCTGGATCGTAATATTCTTAAATACGTCGTAACCCATAGCAGTATCCCTCAGGACAGGAGTACCCTTGCCACGGCATTTCTCTGAATCTGGTTGGTGCCCTCATAAATCTGGAGACCCTTTGCATCCCGCATCATTCTCGCCACCGGGTACTCTTCACTGTACCCATAGCCTCCCAGGATATCCACCGCCCGGCTCGTTACCCTCATTGCCACATCCGTGGCAAAATACTTTGCCATGGTAGCAAGTTTCATTGATTCCTTCGTGTGCTCCCCCACAATCGTCGCCGCCCGGTAAACCAGATGCCTGGCCGCCTCCGTCATCGTGGCCATATCTGCCAGGATATGGCTTATCGCCTGAAATTCTGCGATCGGTTTCCCGAACTGGACCCTCTCCTTTGCGTAACGGACAGCGTAATCCAGCGCCCCCTGCGCTGTTCCCACACCTGAAGCGCCGGCGAGGATACGACCCTCATCCAGAACCTTCAGCACCGTTTGAAATCCCTCCCCTTCTTTCCCGATGAGGTTTTCCCTGGGAACACGGCAATCCTCGAAAACCGATTCGCAATGGTGGATGCCTCTAAACCCCAGCATCTGCCCCGTCACCCTGAAGGAGAATCCGGATGTCCCCTTCTCCACGATAAAGGCGCTGATCCCCTTTATACCGGCATGGGGATCCGTCTTTGCGTACACCAGGGTCATGTCCGCAAAGTCAATACCGCTATTGAAGTTCTTAACCCCCTGCAAAACATAGCCCTCACCATCCATGACCGCCCTGGACCTCATGGAGGCGATATCGGAACCGGCATCGGGTTCGGTCAGGGCAAAGGCGCAAATCTTTTTTCCGGAAGTCACATCGGGGAGATATTTCTTTTTTTGCTCCTCCGATGCCGACAGCTTAAAACATGAGGAAAAGAGGGCATGGATACTTCCCAGAAAGGCGCCGACGGAGGCGCTCACCCGGCATAACTCCTCCGAGGCGAGGCAACAGGTGAGCAGATTGGCGTCTGAACCACCGTATTCTGCGGGATAAAAAAGCGCGGGTAAGCCCATCCTGGCAATATCATCGTAAAGGTCCCTGGGAAAGCAGTCATTTTTATCCATCTCCACCGCCCTGGGGGCAACCTTCTCGATGGCAAATCTCCTCACCGCCTGACGAAACATCTCCTGTTCTTCTGATAGTCTGTACGGCATCTCCTTTATTCCTCCTTCACCTGTATGGAATTATGGGTATATTCTGTCCTTCCTGCAGAGTTCGATTAACAGCATGGCCGTCTTTTCCAGTTCAGCCCGCAGATGGGCCGCACTGACGGTAAGCCTCAACATAGCCCCTCCCGCAGGAACCGAAGGCGGGCGTATGGCAGGTATATAGATGCCCCCCTTTTCCAGGAGGGTCTGACTGATGTTCAATGCCTTTCTTTCGTCACCGACAGGGATGGGAATAATGGGTGTCTTGCCGGGCAGGAGATTGAACCCCCCGGAGGTTAAAATTTCCCGTAGGAAATGTATATTGGACCGGAGACGTTCGATAAGTGATGGTTCAGTTTCCAGCAATTTAATGGCCGCTGTTGCCGCGGCAATTATCCCCGGTGGGAGGGCAGTGGTGTAAATAAATGGACGGGCCTTATTTATAAGATAGGCTATCAGGTCACAGGAGCCGGCGACAAACCCTCCTACTGATCCGATAGCCTTACTGAGAGTTCCGGTATGGATGTCTATCTTGTCAGCTACTCCGAGGGAGTTGGCAGTGCCGTGGCCCCCTTCTCCCATCACCCCCGTTCCATGGGCATCATCTACCATCAGAAGACAACTGTGTTGCGCAGAGATATTCACCAGTTCCTTAAGGGGAGCGACGTCGCCTTCCATGGAGAATACACCCTCGGTAACGATCAATCTTCGGCCTTTCGCTTTTTCGCTATGGAGTAAATTTTTCAGGAAATTCATATCATTATGAGGAAAGGGGCGCTTTTCTGCACGGCTTAAGATGCAGGCGTCAATGATACTGGCATGTACCAGCCGATCAGAAAAGACGAGATCATTCCTGCCCACAAGTGCGCTGATGACACCTATATTGGCGGTGTAACCTGATGAAAAAACAAGGGCCTTTTCGGCGCCCTTGAACCGGGCAAGGGCAGTCTCCAACTCCTCATAGAGATGCGAGTGACCGCATATCAGCCGGGAGGCCCCGGCGCCGGTTCCGAAACGCTCTGTTGCCCTGATAGAGGCTTCGACTACCTGCGGATGGTGGGTAAGACCGAGATAATTGTTAGTACAGAAGAGAACGGCCTTTCTGCCGCCGATATAACCATGTGTCGGGCCGGCAGGGGTGATGGGAGTCAACTCCCGATAAAGAGAAGCCCTCTTTATCTTATCCAGTTCCTCTCTCAGGTTAGTTATAGACACTGGCGCCCTTCCCAGCCACAGAAGGTGTAAGATTCAGGGAAGCGATCAATTCACGGTCGGCATCTACCGCTGCCCCCTTTGTTACGAGATAGTCGCCGATCATGAGACCGTTTAGGCCTGTCTTTATGGCTTCAGCCTGCCGCTCGCCAAGAACTTTTACCCTTCCCCCCGCCATTCTCAGGTTAGTGTACGGCATGATGATGCGAAAAAGGGCAATAGTCAGGACGGCTTCATTCGGTGTAAGCAGGGATTGTGCCGCCAGCGGTGTCCCGGGGCGCGGATCGAGGAAATTGATGGGCACGGAATCAGGTCTTAGATTTTTTATCTCCAGGGCAAGTTTAATTCGGTCATGGATAGACTCCCCCACTCCTAAGATCCCTCCCACACAGATCTCCAGCCCTTCCTCTTTTGCAGTCATAATAGTAGTCAGGCGTTTGTTATAAGTCTGGGTGGTGCAGATACGTGGATAAAAATCACGGTTAGCCTCCAGATTATGGTGATAACGAATCAGCCCGGCCTCTTTGAGCAGATGAGCATCGTCTATGGTTATTTTGCCGAGGGAGGCGCAGGGAAGAAGACTCGTTTCGTCCTTTATGAGGCGGATGGTCTCACAGGCCATAAGCAGTTCTTTTTTCGTTAACCTGGCCCCGCTTGTCACTATGGAAAAACGATGGGCGCCGCCGGCTTCGGCCGCTCGCGCCGCCGCTAAGAGATCCTCCGGCCGGCAAAAGGGGTAGACCGCAATCGGGCTTTTGCTGATACTGGACTGGGCGCAGAAAGAACAATTATGGGGACAGTTGCCGGATTTTGCATTCACAATAGCACAGAACTCGATAACCGGACCATGGAATTGTTTCTGTACCTCTCCGGCGAGGGCAAGCAGAGCCGCTTCTCTGTTGCCGGTAACTGACTCCAAAAGCTGACTGCCATCGTCAGCCGTTAGGGCATCAAGGTTTTGCAACAAATCTTTTGCCTCCATGAGACCAATTCGTTCCCTCTCTAATAAACCGCTGTATAGCCGCAACTTACAGTGATCCAAAAGAACTTAGGTGAAAAAATTCCCCCTGTCAATCCCAATTTTTAAAGTTATTACTGCAACGTGAAAATGTCAGTAACTATTCGGTTAACCGAATAGTTACTTGACTTTTTCAACCAGGTGTAGATAATTTACGTGTGGCTGAAATCTCAGAAGATTGCTTCGCTGGTTCACAAAAGGAGTAAGCATGTGAGAGGGGAAAATTGACATGAAGGGAAAGGTCTTATCAGTCAATATAAGTCGGGAAAAAGGTGAAAGGAAAAGAAACACCGGGACATGCCGGTTTATAAAGGGTCTGGGAGTTGCCAATGACGCCCATGCAGGTTTCGGGATCAGGCAGGTGAGTTTTCTGGCCAGGGAGAGTATAGAGAAAATACGTGACAGAGGTGTTGTAGTAAGTTACGGTGACTTTGCAGAAAATATTACTACAGAAGGGATTGTTCTCCATTTACTGCCCGTCGGCACAAAGATGAGAATCGGCGAAAGCGCCCTGGTAAGGATTACTCAGATCGGAAAGGAATGTCATGAGAGATGTAGTATATTTTATCAGGTTGGTGACTGTGTCATGCCGACAGAAGGTATCTTTGCCGAGGTGCTGACAGGGGGAGAGGTTAAAGTAGGGGACCTTATCGAGGTGGTATAAAGGCCCATAGGCGCTAATTTATTCGGGTCAGGGGCAGGGGGCTCAGTAATGGCATACAAATTCTTACGGCTGTTTTTTTTGATATCGGTGTTGTGCGTTGGGACAGGGTGCGGATTGGTAAAACCACACGCGGTTACTCCCCAGCAAAGTAAAACGGGTGCCGGGCTTGTCGCCGTACTGCCTGTGAATAATAAGGCAGGCGATGAAAGGGCGGGGCAGATTCTGCGACAGAAGGTCTTTTATGAACTGTATTTTAAGGGTTATCCAAAAATTCCCTTTGATATCATTGATGAAAAACTTTCTAAAATCTATAAAGAAAATATTGGTCCTAAAAAAGAAAGCGTCTCTCCGCAGGTCGTGGGTGAACTGCTGAATATAGATGCTGTCATGTATTGCACCCTCAATGAGGGTAAAACATCCTTTTTTTATTTCCGGGCTTCTACAGTAATTTCTGTTGACCTCGAACTTAAGAGTACAAAAACCGGTGAAACAATTTGGCGTGCACGGTATCGAACCGTTAAAAGAAGTTATGGTTTCTCCCGGAGAGATCTTGAAATGAAATCGTGCCAGGTCTACGAACCGGCAATCCGGGAAATTGTGAACAAGGCCATGAAAACCCTTCCTGATGGTCCCGATTCCCTGGGATAGTGCTTAAAGGCACCTAAACTCTGTGCCTTTGTGCCTATTAGTCTGAGCAATTGCTGTTTTGTATCGTAATAGTTGATCCATGAACATACCCAATTTTTTGTCACTTTTGAGAATAATTCTTGTGCCGGCAGTAGTTATTTTTCTTATGCAGGGATCCTTTTCAAAAGCCCTCATTTTCTTTACCGTCTCGGGAATAACAGATGCCATGGATGGATTTTTGGCCCGTATATTAAAACAGCAAACTATCATAGGCTCATATCTCGATCCAATAGCGGATAAGGCCCTGCTTGTAAGCTGCTTCCTGGCCCTATCTATTATGGGTATTATTCCCGGTTGGCTTACAGTCATCGTCATCAGCAGAGATATTATCATTCTGGTCGGTGTTTCCATTTTCTCGATGATGGCGATATCTTTTGAAATTCATCCGACTTTTGTCAGTAAGGTCACAACGGTTTTACAAATCTTTACCGTACTTCTTGTCCTTTTATTTAAGTGTAAGTGTATTCTGGGGAGCTTTGATTATATGTGGGTCATGCTTTTTTATTGGTTCACGGCCCTGTTTACCGTTATTTCCGGATTAAATTACATCGCAAGGGGGGTCAAGTTAATCAATAACCAAGCGCCATAAATTATGGAGGTAAATATGAATGAGCTGGAAAAATTGAAAGTATTGCTTCACCACTGGATGGAGCATAATACTGAACATGCCAACAGTTACAGAGCTTGGGCAGAAAAGGCATCATCCCTCGGCAATGAAGAGCTATCCAAAATTCTCATCAGGCTATATGAGGAGACAAGAAAACTGAATGAGCTTTTTGAGGAAGCCCAAAGGAAGATTGGTTAAGTTTGGTCTTTATTTAAAAAATGGTAACTGTTCAGGTAGCCACCAAGGCACTAAGACACGAAGGATAGAGAGGATTAAATTTTAATGTGTCCCTCATCAAGAAGGGTATTCAAAGAATAATTATATGATCTTAGTGTCTTGGTGTCTTAGTGGCTGAATAGTCACAAAAAAGGTATTGACATGTAGGAAAAGAAAAAAATATTATCCCCCTGCTCAATTTTATAGAGAGTGGAATTTCCGTAAGTTGATACCATTTCGCTTTCAAAGGATAACGCGGCGGCAAGGAGGAGTCGCCGCAGGCGTATTACTAATACGTCGAGGACGCCGACGACGAAGCCAACAAAGTTAGCCAAA
>MNZP01000206.1:0-11020 GCA_001873675.1 Syntrophaceae bacterium CG2_30_49_12
CCGCAACAGCCAGAGGAATCTCGCACATATTCCCCAGATTCTCATGGTCAACCATGGGGGGCTTGCGGTGAATACCCAGAATGGCGATATCAGAACAGTGGACGGCGCCGCACATATTGAGGCAACAGGCCAGTGATATCCGGACCTGAGCGGGGAATCTCATGTTCTGGAAATCATCGTACAACTCGTCCATAACGCACTTTACAACACCTGAGGCATCAATGGCCGGAGTATGACAGTGAATCCACCCCTGGGTGTGAACGATGTTGGTAAGACCGGCGCCGGTGCCACCACGGGGAAACTTATACGAGCCACCGGCAAATTTCCTCTTCTCAAGGTCTTCCATCAGGGGCTTCAATTTTGCCTCGTCATCAACCATAAACTCGACGTTATTACGGGTAGTCCATCTTACGTGTCCATCGCAGTGTTTATCGGCAATATCGCATATCTCACGGATATGCTGGACACTCATCAGCCGGCAGCCGCCCACCCTTACCGTGTAGACCTTCTCACCTGTCTCGGAAACATGCACAAGCACACCTGGTTCCAGGATCTCGTGGTACAACCACTTCCCAAAATTCCTCTTGATTATGGGTGGTAAAAACTCTTCATAGTTTCGCGGACCGACGTCGGTGATTCTATCCTTCATCGGATTACTCGGATCATAACCCATTTTAAAGACCTCCTATTTCTGGTGTTTTTTCCTGAATTCTTTAATATCCCGCTCCCATCCCCCAGCAACGTCCTCCTCCTTCCAGAAGATGTAAGGGTTAGATCTTGGTTCTTTAATTGATCGAGGGTCTGCCTTTAATTCGCAAACCTCAAGAAGTTTCCCGAAGCCCTGCCTCTGCATCAATTCACCGAGGCGCTCACGATTTCTACCCTCTTCAGCCCACCAATCCCACACCTTTTCGATCAACTCCTTGATTTCATCGTACGGCTCCTCGACCTTCATAAACGGTATGGTCAAGGTAGACATCTGGGCGCCTTCTAAGATCGGGGCCTTGGCGCCAAACAGGATAGAGGCTCCGGTATCCTTTCCAATCCTCAAGGCCCTGGGCATCGTATCAATACAATGCATACACCGAATACATTCTTTATTATTAATCTTAAGTTTGTTTCCATCCCAGGCCATACAATGGGTGGGACAGAGATCAATCACCTCTTTCTCGATATCAAAAGGTCCCCAGTCACGGCCGGAATGGGCGCCCGCATTCGGCTTGAACTCGCCCCCCACATACGCCCCCACCGCTTCCTGGTCAATGCGGATGTCATCCCGCCAGGTGCCGATAACCGACATATCCGCTCTCGCAATAGAGGCCACACAGCCGTTGGGACAACCATCAAACTTGAACTTGAATTTATACGGAAATGCGGGTCTGTGTAACTCATCCTGATATTCCATGGTAAGGGAGTGGCACAGATGCTGGGTATCGTAACAGGCATACTCACAGCGGGCCTTTCCTATACAGCAATTCGGCGTCCTGAGATTGGAGCCTGAACCGCCGAGATCCTGTTTAAGGTTATGGGTAAGCTCCCAGAAGACCTCTTCCAATTGCGGTGTGGTTGTCCCCAATAAGATGATATCACCGGTGGAGCCATGCATGTTGGTGAGACCGCTACCCCGTCTCTCCCACAATTCACACACTTGCCTCAAGTACTCCGTGGTATAAAAATAACTGGAAGGTTGATTTACACGCATGGTATGAAAATCTCTTATACCCGGAAATTGTTCAGGCTGGTCACAATACCTGCCGATAACACCGCCACCGTACCCGAAGACACCCACGATACCGCCGTGTTTCCAGTGCCCTACCTTATCTTCGTAGGAAAGCTCCATAAGACCGAGGAGGTCATCGCAAGCCTCCCGCGGTGTTTGCAAATCAACTTTCGTTTTTTCTCTTGCCTCGGCCTCCTGTTTTATATCAGAGACAAAACTTGGCCACCTCCCCTTCTCTAACTCATCAAGCATAGGAGTCTTACGCTTTGCCATTAAAATACCTCCATTCTTAAGTTATTTAACACTATCTGGACTGCTACTCTGTTCACCCCCTCCCCAAGAATCTCAAAATCAGTCAAACCCGCAGGCTAACTATAACAATATCTTCCACCTGTCAAGCCCTTATTAAAGAACGGAAACTATTCCCGAAATGCTCTCAGTTCCTTCAAAAGCTCAGGGTGTACCTCATACCCACACTCTATCGCCCTGTCACAATGGTGGATTGCCCTCTTGAATTCCCCCTTCTGGAGATATGCAGCAGAGAGGTTATTATGGGCAACCGCAAAATTTGGTGCAATTTCAATGGCCTTTTCACTGTTTTCAATACACTCTTCAATCTTTCCCTGAGAGAGATAGGCGCTCCCCAAGGTGCTTAAGGCCTGAACGAACACGGGGTCCTTTTTAACCGCCTTCTTGAGCATTTCAATCGCCTTCTCAACCTCTCCCATCTGCAGATAGGCAAATCCTATGTTGCCATAGGGAATAGCAAAATCCGACCTGAACTCTATGACTTTCCTGCAGATGTCAATCCCCTTTTCCATATCTCCCCTCTGTAAGTATATCCCACTCAGGTTGATGTATGCCTCTGCCAGGCGCGGACTCTCTACTATCGCCTCTTCAAACTCGGATATTGCCTCATCCCATTTACGCTGCTTTATAAGCGCAATCCCCAAGTTGTAATGGGCAAGTGCACATCCCGGGTCATCTCCCGATCTCTGCTTCAGTTCCCTGATATACTCTTCGGTGGACACCCCTTCCTTCATAACTCACCATTTTTCAATATCTTTCCGTACCAGCAGGAAAACTCGTACATCCCCCTGTAGCGGTCGTTGTTGCCAATAATTCCTACGCAGATTTCCCACGCCCCTTGACCGTAAGCATTACTGTACTCTTCCTGAGGGCATGTTTGTAGAAACTTCCTTACCAGCGCCGAAGCCGTCTCCCTTTGTCCGGCCATCCTGATGTCAATGGGGTCATTCGGCATAAGGAAAGGGTCCCAGCTCTCGTATCCCTTATCGAGGATCCTCTTCCGGCTTCTTGCCGACATGCTCTCAAAGATAGCCTTCTTTCTCTTTTCCTCTTCAGGGGAAAGTTCAGACACTTAAAAATATCACCCTTCCTATGTCAGGGCATAGCCTTTTTTAAAATACCTTTGCACGAAGATCCTTACCCGCAAGGGGGTTGTAGAGTTTCATAATGGCCACCTTCATAACATCTAAGGTCTTCATATCCACGATAAAATTCATCAGGATATTCTCCGCCTGTTCAGGAATTACACAGGCATTGGAAGAATCAAAGGCCAATTCCGGGAAACTCTTGCCAAGTTTCTTCTGCTCCTTGCCGGTAAGACCAACCTGAACCGCCTTTTTACCATCAATTTCCTTAATTTCGCCGGCTAATCCGGCGCCTTGAATCTTTTTGAGTCTCTCATCATCGAGGGAAATGTTAATGTAATAGTCTGCCATCTAAAATACCTCCTGTTTGTAAAATTAAGCCTAACATCCTACGGAAACTTCATCATCTTCTTTGATAATTTTTAATGCCCCCGTTTCACAGACTACCACACAATTTTCACATCCAACACACTCTCTATCGCCAATAGCCGGTGAACATCCATCCCTTCTCTTAATCAATACATCATTGGGGCATACCTCTGCGCATAATCCACAACAATTACACATCGCCTCGTCTATCTGGATACGGAACATGGGGCATTACCCGGCAGATACTTTTCATCGCTAACTCAATCTGGGAAAAACCTCTCTCTATGAAAGCAAAAACTATACCAGAAAAAATATATGGATTGGAGGAAAAGCTTGCCCCGTACCCAGGGCAGGGCTTTCCGGATATATCCAGGTCGGGATCATTTACTACATAGAGAACAAAAATCTTGGGAGAAACAGATCTAAATGGGAAGAAAAAGTAACACCATTTAACGTCCATTTTCCTTGAAAATGGAAAATTTCTCTGTTCTTTTAAGGAGATTAACCTGCTCCTAAGAAATGTTACGAGAAGGTAACGTAAAAGATTTAAGTAAGGTCAAGGGGTGGCGCTCTCAGCAATCTGGTGTTCTTTAATTTTTTCCCAGAGGGTCTTGCGACTTATCCCTAAAAGTTCTGCCGCCTTACTCTTCCGGCCCTGCGCCTCCTTAAGTATCTTACTGAGATGTTCCTTTTCTGCGGCCTTTAAAACCTCATCGAGAGTTTCAACACGGCGATCAAGATACTTTTTTTTCTTCAAGCAAATCTCCCGAATGTCCTTAGGAAGATCGGCGATCTGTATCTTCTCTGTCCGACAGAAGGCCACCGCCCTCTCCACGACGTTTCTCAACTCTCGAACGTTCCCGGGCCATTCGTATTGTTCAAGCAGATCCAGCGCGCCTTCCGTGAATCCAAGGATATTTTTGGAAGTCTTCATCTTAAACTCATGCAAGAAATACTTGGCGAGAAGAGGGATATCCTCCTTACGTTCACAGAGAGAGGGAAGCTGTATCTTAATTGTGTTCAAACGATAGTACAGGTCCTCTCGAAGACGTTCGGTCTTTACTGTCTGGATATCGTATTTTGTAGCGCTGATTATCCTTACATCCACATGTATGGTTTTGGAGCCGCCGACTCTCTCAAATTCTTTTTCCTGGAGGACACGAAGAAGTTTGACCTGCACGGCAGGCGATATGTCGCCAATTTCATCCAGAAACAGTGTTCCCTGATCTGCCAGTTCGAAGCGGCCTTGTTTTCTTTGAATGGCGCCGGTAAAGGCCCCTCTCTCATGGCCAAAGAGTTCCGATTCAAGGATTGTCTCCGACAGGGCGGCACAGCTTACCTTAATGAACGGACCATTCTTGCGGCGGCTATTGTAATGAATAGCGTTAGCAACCAACTCTTTTCCCGTGCCACTCTTACCTTGAATCAAAACGGCAGCATCTGTGTCCGCCACTATCCGGATACGTTCATAGATCTCTTGCATCTTATGGCTCTTACCTATAAGGCTGCCAAAATGGTATCTCTCCTCTAATTGTTGACGAAGATAGATATTTTCATCCTTCAAGCACTGAAAAATGCTGATATTCTGGATTTTCAAAACCAGTTCATCGAGAGAAAAGGGTTTGGTAATAAAATCGTGCGCCCCCAACTTCATGGCCTCGACAGCCTTCTCCACTGTGCCATAAGCGGTAATCATCACGACCATGGTTTCCGGGGAGAGGCTCTTTATCTCTTTAAGTATATCTATCCCCGATATGTCCGGCAGAACCATGTCAACTATTGCCATGTCAAATGATTCCCCATGAAACATCGCCAACCCCTTTTGGCCGTTTTCAGCCACCTCAACCTTATATCCGGCTTTAGCTAAGGCATCGGAGATGGTAACCAGTAAGATAGGTTCATCATCTATAAGCAGAATCTTTCCCTTCTCCATGACCGGCCATGCCTCCTTAAGAAAATGATCCCGGAACTTTCTCCCCCGGATAATCAAGGGGTAAAAGGGGGTAAAAGAATTGTAAACTCGCTTCCCATACCTTTTTCGCTTTCCACCTCGATTTTGCCACCGTGGTCATAAATGATACCGTAACTGACGGAAAGGCCAAGCCCAGTCCCCTGTCCTGGATCTTTTGTACTGAAAAAGGGATCAAATATCCTGTCTATGTTCTCTTCCGGGATTCCGCATCCATTATCCCTTATCGCAACACTTACTCTCCCGTTTTCCTGGCCGGTTTTTATCCAGAGATCCCCCCCCTCCGGCATGGCGGCAATGGCATTTAAAATAAGATTCACAAAGACCTGTAGCAATTGATGGGGATCTACCATAATTTTGGAGAGACCTTGATCAAGGTCTCTGTGGAGGGAAATGTTATTTGAAGAAAGTTGATGGGAAGTCACCTCCAATGTCCGGTTCATCAGGGCATTAATATCCGTGGGCTCAAGTTGAAAACTCCTCTGCTTACCGAAATTCAAAAGTTGTTTGACGGTTCTTCGTATCCGTTCCAGGCCCGAATGGATGAGATCAAGGTATTTGGTCCTTACCTGTTCGTCCTGAAAGTTCTGTCTGAGGGTTTCAAGGCAGGTAAGGACACCCCCCAAGGGATTATTGATTTCATGGGCCAGACCAGCCGCCAGTTTCCCCATTGCTGCCATTTTCTCCGTTTGAACCATGTGGGCATGGGCACGCTCAAGCTCTTTTCTTGTCTGATTGAGGCTATCCATCATGGAATTGAAGGCCTGACTAAGAAAACCTATTTCATCCCTGTGGCTGATGGTAGAACGGATGGATAGATTTCCCCTGCTCACCTCTCTCAGGTCATCGGTTAATTTCATGACAGGTTTGATAATGTTCAGGATTAAGGTATAGACAATGATGAAACTAAGCGCTATCAACCCGACAGATATGAGGATCATCTCCTTATAACGTTTAACCAGGTATCGTTCAAACAGCCTGTTTTGGAGACTTTCCAGAGAGAATCCAATTCTCAAAGCGCCCAGTTTCTCAAATCCTCTGGTCAGGGGGGTGAAAACTTCTATAACCTCATCGGCGCCTTTGTACCTATGGATGATTGTTTTATCAAAGGCGGCAGATTGCAGAGAAATCCTGTCCGGATAATTCCTCCTGTATCCCTGATGACTCTCTCTTATTATCTTACCCGAGATATCGGTAACGATAACATACCCGACTTTCAAGTTTTTATTAGCCATTATACGGGCAATATAGTTATCAAGTAAACTTCCCACCCGCACCGGATCCAACTCTTTATAAGGAGAAAGCAGGACATTAGTAATAGGAATAGCAAACACCTCTGCCAGTTCCTTCTTCTGCCGTTCTAAATCTTCCGTAGTTAAACGATACTCTCGATAAATAGAAAAAGCTATGATCAGCATCATCATTAAAATGAGAAAGCTGGAGATAAGGTAGAACTTTGTTTTCAGACTCCACCTTTTTTTTTGAAAGGGAAAAAAGAGAGAAGAAAAAGGCATATGACACCCTCTAAAATAGGGAATCGGGCGATGACATTCAAAACTATGCCTGAGAACGACTATCATCTAATGATAATCGTGTGTTCCCCGCACCACTTTGATATTCGTTTTATTCTCTATGATCTTAGCCGCTTCCTCGGCGCTGACATAGGGGCATGCCGGTTTGGCGTTTGCCAGACATGAACTAAGGTAAATAATATCCGGCTTAATCTCGGATAATCTCATAGCCATGCCTATGTTTGGCACAATGGTGCGCCCAGGACATTCACACCTGATAAAGGCTATCACCTGCGAGGGCTCATCGAAATTACCTTCCCCGAGTGCTGCCGCCTTCAGGCATCGCCATTCACCGGGGCAACCGTAACCGCTGTCCATATAGGCGCCACAACCGACAACAAAAACTTTTTTCATCGAAACCTCCTGGTAAGATCCCCACTTTAGCGCGGTAAGATTTTTTTTCTTAGCTTAGCGAAATTTTTTAGCATAATTGGCTAAGTATTGCAATCTTTTAATCCCCGACCCCTGCTCCCTGACCCCTGCTCCCTGACCCTTACGCTGCCCGTCTTAAGTACTCGTTCCATCTAAGGTCAACCCACTTCTGGAGCTGGGTCAACTGTTCGATACTCATCTTCCTGAAGCGTCCCTGTCGTTCCAGATAATTGATAATGGGAAGTCTGCTGCCCTTTTCCGCCAGAGTCTTGCTCCGGCCGGTGAAACGGAACTTTCCGTCCTCGATTTCAAAGAGAACAACAATTCCCGTCTCTACAGAAAGCCTTCCTATCTTTACCGTATCTTTCGGGGGGTAGATCCAGCCGGGAGGGCAGGGGGCAGAGATCTGGATATATCTGGTCCCCTTGATACGCTTTGCCCTGACGAATTTATTGTAGAGATCAAGGGGAAAGGCGGAAGAGGCGCTGGCCAGGTAGGGGAGATCATGGGCATCCATAATCTTGAGCATATCTTTCTTTTTTTGCTGTTTCGTGAGGATCGGTGTCGTGGTGGTCAGGGCGCCCATCGGGGTGGCGCTGGAACGCTGGGTACCCGTGTTCATGTAGGCCTCATTGTCATAACAGACAAAGATGAAATCAGTTTCTCTTTCCGCAGCGCCGCTCAAAGCCTGAATGCCAATATCGTAAGTTCCCCCATCACCGGCAACGGCGACCACTGTGATGTCGGTTCTGTTCAAGGCATTTAAGCCGGCAACAAGCCCGGAAGCGGAGGCTGCCGTACTGGGAAAGGTGCAGTTCAGACAGGGGATGGCCACAGACGTTGTGGGATACAACCCGTGGAGCACCGTAAGACAGCTTGCCGGTATGGTGAGGATGGTGTTTCCCCGGAGCGCCTTTAGAAGGTAACGATAGGCTAAGGAGAGGCCACACCCCTGGCAGGACCTGTTCCCCGGCAACATATATTCTTCTTTATTGACCTTGAATAGTTTATCCGGCATTTCTCCTCCTGTCTCCTATCTCCTAACCCCTGACCCCTGACCTCTGACCCCGGCAGGTATGTATCACAGTTCAGCCATGTCGTTTCCGGTTCCGTGGTTCCTGAGGCAATCGCCTCCAGGGAGGAAAGGGTTGCCTCGGCGAGTTCCCTGGCCTTTACGTCCCTGCCACCGAGGCCGACGATATAATTATGGATCGGCGCCCTGCTGCCGGTACCATAAAAAGCGGCCTTGAGATCGGAACACAGCGCCCCCTCGTACCCGTAACTGATGTCTTTTTCAAAGACAAAAATGGCACATCTATTTCCAAAGACCTCTCTCACCTCTTCCTTCGGGAAAGGTCTGAAGACCCGGATGCCGACGACACCAGCCTTTATTTCCCGTTCCCTCAGCATATCCGCAGCCACGGTAGCCTCTGAGGCGAGGGAACCCATTGCTGTCAGGATCACCTCGGCATCATCTGCCCTGTATGTCCAGAGCATCCCGCCGTGGTCCCGCCCAAAGACTTCAGTATATGCACGGTTGGTGGCAACGATTATATCACGCGCACCCTCCGTGGCCTTCTGGAGCTTGTAGCGGAGTTCCATATAACCGTCACGGAGGACGCCCTCCGGGTCCTGCCGCCTCCAGGGAAAGATGACGGGATTTATATTTCTCGGGTCCTCCGGGGAAAGAATCATGTGCGGCTTATAAGGCGGTAAAAAATCCTTGACAAGGTCGGCATCAGGCACTTCCACGGGCATCATGGTATGGGAGAGGACAAAGCCGTCATAGCAGACCATGACCGGTACATAGACCGCTTCGGCAATCCGGTAGGCCTGGATCAGGGTATCAATAATCTCCTGATTATTCCTGCAGTAAATCTGAATCCAGCCGGTATCCCGCTGGGCCACTGAATCCTGCTGGTCATTGAAGATAGACCAGGGAGCGCCCACTCCTCTGTTTACGCAACACATCACGATCGGTAGCCTGGAGCCTGCGGCCCAGTGGAGCTGTTCGTGCATGTAGAGGAGCCCGTGGGAACTGGTAGAGGTAAAAACCCTGGCGCCGACGGCTGAGGCAGAGATACAAACGGCAAGAACCGAATGCTCACTTTCCACGCGAATATACTCGGCCTTGAGTTCCCCCCCTTCGACAAATTGCGAAATAGCCTCCGTCAGAGATGTCTGGGGGGTAATGGGATAGGCGGAAATCACCTGGACATTGCTGAGTTTAACCCCTATGGCGGCCGCTTGATTACCGGTCATGATCTGCACATTACTCATTTGAACCTCTAACCTCCCTCGTTCACCATGGTGATTGCCTTGGCAGGGCATTCCTCTGCACAGATACCGCATCCCTTACAGTATTCGAGATCAATGCCGACCGGGACCGTCGGAATGACCACGCCATCCGGACAGTAAAGCCAGCAGAGGAGGCAGGCAGCCCTGTTTTTTATTGCCGAAATGCATTTTGATTGATCAATAACCGGCCTCATATCCCTCCAGTCACCGGTTTTTCCTGCCTCGCCTACTGCCGGTCTGCACATGGCGGTTATATTGTCGTCCTTTTTTTCCATCAGAAATTCCTCGTTCAGGTCTTATGACTTATTCTTTATCGTCGTCTCTTCAAAAGCGGCATTTAATGCCAGAATATTTGCCGTTGCCGCCCCGCCGGATAACTTCCACCTCAATCCTTTTTCAATATACTCGAGGGAAACGAGGTCTCCCGCCCTGGCAAAGGCCCCTAAGAGTGGGGTGTTGACGATGGGCGCTCCCTCCTTGATCAGACGATGCTTCAGGGCAATAGCCACAGCATCTACGGCAGCGATACCATAGCACCCGCCGATTTCGACCTCATCGGCCTTAAGTTGCGTGTTGATGATGATAAGTCCTCCCTCCTTCAGGGAGGCTAAGATGTCAACAACCTCAAGCAGAGAGGCATCGAGAACCACAGCAATATCTGCCCGTTCAATCTGGGAAAACATCCTGATCGGCTCGTTCGCTATTCTCGTGGAGGCTGTGAGCGGCGCTCCCCTCCTCTCCGGGCCAAAGGTAGGGGCAGAGGTTACCCCCTTAAAACCTTGAAGGTAGGCAGATTCGGCCAGTATCTGCGCGGCGACGACAACGCCCTGTCCCCCTCTTCCATGCCAGATCACTTCTTGCATACTGTCTCCCTGTCATTTGCCAAACTAAAAAGGCCATGGATTTTTCCTACCCATGGCCTTTAGGATTTTTTTTATTATTGCTGGTTTTAGCTTTTCCTAAAAACGACGGGGGATGGGTTTAATCCCATCAGAAGAAGAGCGAGGCACAATACGAGGCTCAAAAGCAAGGTCTCATTTACAAGCTCATCTCTTCTTCTTTCAGTCATTCTCAGGAGTCCCGGTTAACAATTTTAGGCTGTCTAACACAAAAGATAATCGGTGTCAAGGGGCAATTGATGTTTTTTTCTCTAAACCGCCGACTAAAGTCTCCATCTCTTTTACGAGAGGAAGGATGGTTGCGGGGTGCAGGGCCGAGATGGCTGTGGTCTGAAAACGCCGGCAGAGAGTCTGGAGGAGGGCCTTGTCAGGAAAGAGGTCCTCCTTATTGAAGACCCGCAGGGTTGGTTTGCCGGCGATCTGGAGAT
>MNZP01000206.1:11048-13434 GCA_001873675.1 Syntrophaceae bacterium CG2_30_49_12
ATGGTCTTCAAAATGCGGGCTGCTTACGTCTATCACATGGAGGAGGATATCTGCCTCATGGAGTTCATCAAGGGTAGCCCGGAAAGCGGCAAAAAGATCCCGGGGAAGATTCTGGATGAACCCCACTGTATCGGTGATCACCGCCTCGGTATCTTTCGGAAAACGAAGTCTTGAACTTTTGGGATCGAGGGTGGCAAAGAGGCGGTCTTCCGTAAAAACGCAACTCTTTGTCAGGGCATTTAACAGGGTGGACTTACCTGCATTGGTATAGCCGACAATCGAGATGATGGGGAGGCCGGCCTTTTCCCGCTTAACCCGCCGCTGACCCCTTGCCCTCTCAATACCCTGAAGTTCATGTTCCAGGCGATGGATACGCTCCCTCACCCGCCGCCGGTTGATCTCCAATTTAGTTTCTCCGGGTCCCCTTCCCCCGATGCCGCCCGTGAGACGGGACATAGCGGTATTTTTCGTTATCAACCTGGGAAGGAGATACTTTAACTGGGCAAGTTCGACCTGGAGCTTCCCTTCCCGGCTGTGGGCACGCCGGGCGAAGATATCAAGGATAACCTGGGTACGGTCAATGACCTTCATCTCGGTAAAATCGGCAATGGATCGGAGCTGGGCAGGGTTCAGTTCATGGTCGAAGATCAGGAGATTTGCACCCATCTGTAAGGCCTTGATAACCACTTCGGAGAGTTTTCCCTTCCCTAAAAGAAACTTGTGATCCATATGATCACGGCGCTGGATGACGGTATCAAAAATCTCAACCCCGCAGGAGAGGGCCAGCTCCTTCAATTCCTCGATGGAGTTTTGACTGTCGTAAAGCGGGTCTGTTTCCACCCGAATCAGGATTGCCCTGTCGGTGGCCTCCACCTTGCGGGTCTTCTGTTTTTTCGCGAATTCGCCTTCCAGGGCCTGGATAAAGGAGGTGAAATTGAGGTGCATCTCCCCCGGTCTGAGGGGGCCCATGATGAGCCAGTATTTCCCCTCCGGGTTTTCCGGGATCAGGTGGGCGGTATGAACATAGCCGGGAAGGCCATCCCTCCCTGCCTCCACGGCACAGACGAGATCGAGCCGCAGGATGGCGAGGTCGGCAAGATCGTCGGAGGTAAGACCTTCGCCGTTAATGTGGGTATGGATCAGCCTTAACCCCTTGAACCTGGCGGAAGAAGAACGGAAGGCATCAAGGTTGGGGATCACAATATCCCTGTGGGAACCGACGATCACATAGGCAATTTCCCCCCTGCGGCTGACGAGGATACCGAGCTGCCGGTTGATCTCCCGAGAGAGTTCCGTCAGCTGCCTGGCCAGCTCATGGGTAAGAATGTTCTCCGGCGGAAGCCTCCGCCGGTAGAACTGTCCGATCCTCTTGATCTGTTCCGACTTGAGGCCGGTCAAGTTGCCGTGAATTTTAAAGATATTTCTCCACTCCCGCAGCCGTTATTTAAATTTATATGGATTGACCTTCCTTTCCATACCGTCGAGGAATGTTGACCAGGAATTGGTCCTAAAAGCGGTAACTAATTTCTTCGGGTCTTTTACCCCGCACGCCGGGCAGGCCAGCTCTTCATAACCCTCTCCGATCTTCATGAACCGTTCAAAGACATGGCTGCACTTTCTGCACTCAAATTCATAGATAGGCATGTTATGTACCTTTTAAAGTGACTAAAGTTTTTTGATTTTCCTGTAACTTTAGGCATTTTAGGCGCTTCAAACTTATCAGCTTCTACCATACTTTGATCGGCAGGTCAAGGGAGAGATTGCGGACAAAAAAAGCCCCGGAGAAAATACCGGGGCTTTTACGTCTTACCTCATTATGTCGTTGACTTACGACCTATGACTGACGACTGATGACTGATTCTTAGAAGGTCAGGGTCAGCTTGTGCATCAAGAGATAGTTGTCGTCAATCTTGTAGCCCGGATCGGTTCCCTTGAAGTAATCGCCTGCCCAGAGGTAAGCGGCGCCGATCATGTATTCAAGGTTGTTATAGATCTTGTAAGAAGCAGTGACATCGGCTTCGGTGCCGTACTCGTCATCCACATCTGCCGGCGTCTCGTCAGCCTTGGCATAGGCAACCGA
The DNA here is from genome assembly GCA_001873675.1 of Syntrophaceae bacterium CG2_30_49_12. Classification (GTDB taxonomy): domain Bacteria; phylum Desulfobacterota; class Syntrophia; order Syntrophales; family CG2-30-49-12; genus CG2-30-49-12. Next base: position 13,129 of record MNZP01000206.1, read on the forward strand.
GGCCTTCAGGTCTAACTTGGGCATCGGTTTGAAACCGGCATAGATCTGACCAAACCGGACGTTGTCCATGTAGCCGGTTATCGGATCGGTGTTCGTAACACTACCTCTCAGGTTGCCTACCCAATCGTGGTTGTAATCGTAGTTCCAGAGGATGAGACAGGGGTTGAAGTTTTCACCCCAGTGCGCTAAGGGCATGAAACCACCTTCCATTTTATCGTCATTGGGATCGTCGTCGCCCCTCATGTAGGCAAGGATAACACCAGCATAGCCGGGCGCCCGCTCCATCTGGGCCTTGACATAGCCGCC
>MNZP01000123.1 GCA_001873675.1 Syntrophaceae bacterium CG2_30_49_12
CTTGATCAAGAAGGGTATTCAAAGAATAATTATATGATCTTAGTGTCTTAGTGTCTTGGTGTCTTAGTGGCTGAATAGTCACGATATTTCTTGAGATAGCCAGCAATAGGAATCCACGTCTAACCTTGAACCGTGAACCCCGGAACTTTGAACCTGAATAGTTACCTTTTTTGTAAGCTTTTTCAGCAGGTTATCCGCAGCGCGTTATGCGTTGAAAAAAGACTGAAAATTTGGTAAACATGCCGTATGAATGAAATATCTCAAGATATAAAAGATGAAACTATTGAGGCTAAAGTGCGTTGGTTTCGCTCGTTGTCATTGTCCGAACGTATGGAAATGTTTTGCAATTTTACGGACTTGGCAATGGAAATAAATCCTGAACTACCGGATAGGAAATATGCTCAACAGACTAAAGGGCGTGTTCGAATCCTTTCAGAAGCATGAAGTGAAATATATCGTGATTGGAGGGATAGCTGCTGTTCTTTACGGAGTTCCAAGAGCTACCTTTGATTTAGATATCCTCATCGAAGCCACCCCAGAAAATGCCTGCCGATTGCTCGATGCTCTTTTGGAAGCCGGGATGGGCACAGCAACGCTTACCAATGCTAATGAAATCTTATCAAATGAAATAACCATATTTAAAGACCGTGTGCGCATCGATGTTCAAACATCTACACCTGGATTAAGCTTTCAGGAGGCATGGAAACATCGGAAGTCCATGGAATACCAAGGCCAGGCGTTTTATGTAGTTTCGTCGGAAGACCTGATTACTTCAAAGCGAGCTGCCGGAAGAGAAGTCGATTTAGAGGATGTACGCTTGTTGGAACTTACTGATGATAAAAAAGACGCATAACGCTGAAGAAACTGAAAGAGGATTGTTCGCAACCCGAGCTCCGCGACGGGCGAACCCACTTGGCATCTCAATCGAGTCTGTTCAATACTAATTATTGTTTATGATATTCGATAGTTACTCAGAAGGGTAATATTTCTATGCTGGAGATCGAACCGATCGGTAATTTACAGGCAACGGTGAAGGTACCGGGATCGAAGAGTTACACCCAGAGAGGACTCGTCATCGCCGCTCTGGCGGAGGGGAAATCCTTCCTGCAAAATGCCCTCATCTCGGAGGATACTCGATATCTTATGGAGGCTCTGCGTTCCCTCGGCACAGGGATCCTGATATCCGGTGAGGATATTATCGTTACGGGAACAGGGGGATGTATCGAAAATCCCCATAAAGAGATCTTTTTGGGGAACAATGGCACCGCCATGCGCTTCTTAACGTCGCTGGTTTCCCTTGGGAGGGGAGAATACATCATCACCGGTGACAGCCGCCTCTGTAAGAGACCGGTTGGCCCCCTTCTGGAGGCATTGAAAGCACTGGGCGTCTCCGTTAATAGCAGGGGAAGGGATGGATATCCTCCCGTGGTGATTGATGCGAATGGTATCCGGGGCGGTAATGTAATACTGACCGATGTAGAAAGCAGCCAGTATATCTCCTCACTTCTCATCAGCGCCCCTTACGCCAGGGGGGATATTGGCATACTGTTGAAAGGTCGTACAGTTTCCCTTCCTTATGTTGACCTGACCATAGAGGTCATGGAGCATTTCGGTGTAAAGGTTGCGGAAAGGGGAAGGGACAATTATTATGTAAAGTGCGGGCAACGTTATGTGGGTCAGAGCTACCATGTGGAAGGGGATGTCTCCAGCGCCTCCTATTTCTTTCTGGCCGCAGCTCTCTGCGGCGGAAGGGTCAGGGTCCTGAACATAAACCCCCATAGCCGGCAGGGAGATATCAGATTCCTTCGTATTATGGAAGACCTTGGTTGTTCCGTGTTGCGGGGAGATAGGTTTGTTGAGGTTTCAGGGGGTAAGTTGCGCGGCGGGGAATATGTTGCCGATATGGCCGATATGCCTGATATGGCGCCGACCATGGCCGTGCTGTCGGCATTCAGGCCCGGGCGAACCGTGATTACGAATGTCTCGCACCTGCGGCTCAAGGAAAGTAATCGCCTTGCCGCGCCGTTACAAGAACTGAAGAAAATAGGCATTGCCGCCAGGGAAACGGACGATGGGATCATCATTGACGGGGGGGAACCCCATGGCGCCGAGATAGAAACATACAACGATCACCGGATTGCCATGAGCTTTGCCGTGGCGGGGCTCGCCATACCGGGGGTCATAATCAAAAACAGAGACTGTGTCAATAAATCATTTCCCGGTTTCTGGGAGGAACTAAAAAAACTCAAGGAGAAGGAGGTAGCATGATGGATGAGAGAGATGTTTACAGGGCAAAAGAGGCAATGCAGTCTATGACGAAGAAAGGTCCTATGAGGTTACTGCTGATTATTGGAGCAATTCTGTTCTTTTTTCTGTTTTTACACCCATGGGTTCAGATTGGGGCAGGTGAAAGAGGAGTTGTCCTTAATTTTGGCGCTGTTCAGGATAAGGTGTTGGATGAAGGACTGCATTTCAGGATACCTATAATGCAGAAGGTTGCCCGGATGGATGTCAAGGTGCAGAAGGCAGTGACTGATGCCGTATCTGGCTCGGCTGATCTTCAGGATGTGACATCATCTGTTGCGCTTAACTATCATATCATACCTGATAAGGCAAATGTTGTCTATCAAACCATTGGGGTAGAATTCAAGGAGCGTATTATAGACCCTGCAATACAAGAGATAATGAAAGCTGTGTCAGCCAGGTATTCAGCAGAAGAGCTTATCACAAAGAGGCCAGCGGTAAGCGAGGCAATGAGAACAACACTTGCTGAAAGACTCATGGTGCACAACATAGCAGTTGATGCGGTTTCTATTGTCGCATTCAGCTTCTCTAAAATCTTTACAGAGGCTATTGAGTCAAAGCAGACAGCAGAACAGCTTGCACTAAAGGCAAAAAGAGACCTCGATAGGATAAGGATAGAGGCAGAGCAGAAGGTTACAGCAGCAAAGGCAGAAGCAGAGTCCCTGAGGCTACAGAGAGCAAATATTTCAACAGATCTTATAGAGCTTAGAAAGATAGAGGCCAATCTCAAGGCTATAGAGAAATGGAATGGGATACTCCCCCAGGTTACAGGGGGTGGGGCTGTGCCATTTATCGGCGTAGGTGATATACAGAAGAGATAACATAAAGTAGTTACGGAGTATAGTAAGATGATGTTGAATGTGCTTTTAATCGGCAACGGCGCCCGGGAACACGCTGTTGCCGAGGCCATTGCCCGGTCGAGCCGCCGGCCGAAACTCTTTTCCTATATGAAGACCAACAACCCCGGTATCGCCTCTCTCTCAGAGGAAATCGCCATCGGTGGTTACGGCGATCTCGCGGCGATAAGTAAATTCGCCAGGGCATGCCATATTGACTTCGCGGTGATCGGTCCCGAAGAACCCCTTAACAATGGAGTGGCCGATGCCCTGAGAGAGGCAGGGGTTCCGTCCGTGGGTCCTACAAAGAACCTGGCGCGTCTCGAGACTTCAAAGTCCTTCACGAGACATTTACTCGAAAAGTACCGGATCCCGGGAAATCCGGAATTTAAAACATTTTCCTCTCTGAATGGCATCGGGGAGTTTCTCGATGAACTGGACGGTATTGTCATCAAGCCCGATGGCCTGACCGGCGGCAAGGGGGTCATGGTGCAGGGAGATCACTTTCAGAGACGGGAAGAAGCGATGGACTGCTGCCGGACCATCCTGGAGGAATATGGGAATGTGATCATTGAAGAGAGAATGGAGGGGGAAGAATTCTCCCTTCAGTGCCTCTGTGACGGCAAAACCGTAATAGCAACCCCCCCTGTCCAGGATCATAAGAGACGATTTGCCGGCGATAGAGGCCCGAACACGGGGGGGATGGGTTCATATTCCTGTGAAGACCATACCCTGCCGTTCTTGCGCCCCGAGGACATCGTGGATGGTCTTACTATTACGCGGCGGGTGGCCGAGGCCATTTACAGAGAGACGGGAGAATACTACAAGGGGGTCATGTACGGTGGATTCATGGTTACAAGGTCCGGCGTCAAATTACTTGAATATAACGCCCGCTTTGGTGATCCCGAGGCGATGAATATCCTGCCCCTCTTAAAAACGGATTTTGTTGATCTTTGCGGGGCCATTATTGATGGCACCCTCGACAGGATAAATGTGGAATTTGAGAAAAAGGCCGCTGTTTGCAAGTATATCGTTCCGAAAGGATACGGCCTCCCCGGTGAGCATTCCGATTCTGCATCTTTATCGTCAAGAATTGAGGTCGGCGATGTAGGGGCCGCACGACTCTACTATTCTTCTGTTGACAGGAGGGAAAACGGTTTGTATATGACTATGTCGAGAGCTCTCGGAGTGGTGGGCATAGCCGATCGCCTCACTGAGGCGGAAAGAATCGCAGAAAGCGCCGTAGCGGCCATCAAGGGGCCCGTGGACCACAGACCTGACATTGGAACAGAAGAGTTAGTCAAAAAGAGGATCCAACATATGCAAGATATCAGGGGGCGATAAAAAGCTCTCTGTTTACCTGAAATAACCCGACAGGAGAATGCGGTAATGAACGAAATCAAGCGGGTACTGATCAGTGTCACAGACAAGAGAGGGATTGTAGAGTTTGCCAGGGAACTTTCGCAATTTTCTGTGGAGATCCTCTCCACCGGGGGAACGGCTTCCAAGTTGAGAAGCGAGGGGATAAAAGTCATAGATGTCTCTGATTACACCGGTTTTCCCGAAATGATGGACGGCAGGTTAAAAACGCTTCATCCCAAGATACACGGTGGTCTTTTGGCCCTGCGGAATGATGAAGGGCACATGAAAGCCATCAAAGGACAGGGAATAGGTCTGATTGATATGGTGGTGGTCAATCTCTACCGGTTCGAGGACACCGTGGCGAAGGGTTGCACCCTTTCGGAGGCCGTGGAGAATATAGACATCGGTGGACCGACCATGCTTCGGGCCGCGGCGAAAAACTACCGTTTTGTCAGTGTCGTGACCGATCCTGAGGATTACCAGAAAATATTGAAGGAGATGAGAGAAACGGGGGGAAAGATCACGGAGGACACCAATTTTGCCCTGGCGGTAAAGACGTTTCAACTGACGGCCAAATACGATGCCGCCATTTCCAACTATCTTGGCAGGATAGTTTCTGGCGGGGAAATGAAGGTATTTCCCGATACCTTTACCTTTCAGTTTGTTAAGGCGCAGGACCTCCGCTACGGGGAAAATCCCCATCAGAAGGCCGCCTTTTACCGGGAGACGGGAACCATTCTTCCCGCCATATCTAATGCCCGGCAGATCCAGGGAAAAGAACTATCATACAACAACATCATGGACAGCGATGCGGCCTGGCAGATGGCATCTGATTTCGAACTGTCCGCCGCGGTGATTGTCAAGCATGCTAACCCATGCGGGGCGGCGACCTCCGCTTCCGACATTTCGGAGGCATATCGGAGGGCGCGGGAGACAGACCCTGTATCTGCCTTCGGCGGGATTGTTGCCTTCAACCGGCCGGTGGACAGGAAGACAGCGGAAGCAATAACAGAGACCTTTCTCGAGGTCATCATTGCCCCGGCCTTTGACGAGGGCGCTATCGCGATATTAAGCGCGAAAAAGGATATGAGAATACTGGAGATCCCACCGGGTTGCGGGAAACAGCCTGCCGGTTACGACTTCAGGAGAGTCGTGGGGGGGCTCCTCATTCAGGACAGGGACTGCGAGGAGTTCGATATCAGAAAAACGAAGGTTGTAACCAGGAGGGCGCCAACGGCAGAGGAATACCAGGCCCTTGATTTTGCCTGGCGGGTGGTGAAACATGTCAAATCAAACGCCATTGTCTTTACCACCAGGGACCAACTGGTAGGCGTGGGGGCAGGACAGATGAGCCGGATGGACTCGGTAAGAATCGCCGCTATGAAGGCAAATCTGCCGACGAAAGGTTGCGTCCTCGCTTCCGATGCCTTCTTTCCCTTTCGTGACGGCATTGACCTTGCCGCCGGGGCCGGTATCACAGCCATTATACAACCTGGCGAATCAATCAGGGATAAAGATGTGATTGCCGCCGCCGATGAACACGGAATGGCCATGATCTTCACCGGAACAAGGCACTTTAAACACTAAAGGAAGATAATCAATATGGAAGAAAAGACGGCGGTTTTCGTCAGCGTCGTCATGGGAAGCGACTCTAACCTCCCCGTCATGCAAGAGACTATCCGGATACTCGATACATTCGGTATTCCCTACGAGGTCTTTCTGACCTCGGCCCATCGTTCGCCGGAGAGGACATCATCTTTTGCCCGGACAGCGGCGCAGAGGGGTATCAAGGTTATCATCGTCGGGGCCGGGGCGGCAGCCCATCTCGCCGGGGTAATCGCCTCCCAGACCATCCTTCCGGTCATCGGTGTCCCTCTTGAGGCTACATCGCTCATGGGACTGGACGCCCTTCTCTCCACCGTGCAGATGCCTGGCGGGATACCGGTTGCCACGATGGCTGTAGGAAGGGCAGGGGCAAAAAATGCGGCCCTGCTGGCTATCAGGATTCTGTCCCTGGATGATGAGGGCCTGCGCGAAAAGTTGCAGGCCTACATACAGGACATGGTACGGGATATCGAAAAAAGACAAGAAGGCATTATATGCCGGAAATCCTGAAGATTGATCCCTGCCATCCCGATATGGCCTTGATCACGGAAGCTGTCCGGATCATGAAGGCAGGAGGGGTTATCGCCTATCCCACCGAGACCTTTTACGGACTGGGCGCCGATGGAAAAAACGAAAGGGTCGTGGAGAAGGTCTTCTTGATCAAGGAGAGAGACTTTAAAAATCCGATTTCTCTGATTATCGGAGATCGAACAGATTTAACAGCTCTGGTTGACGAAATTAATGATACCGCCCAAAGTCTGATGGAGGAATTTTGGCCTGGGGGACTCACCCTTATATTTAAGGCCTCTCCCGATATACCGCCACGGCTGACGGGGGGCACGGGGAAGATTGGCATTCGTATCTCCAGCCATCCCATCGCCAACCTCCTAGCAAAAACCTTCTCCCGTCCCATTACGGCCACCAGCGCCAATCTATCCGGGGAAGGTGAATGCTCATCAGCCGGTGAAGTCATTCAGCGTTTGGGAAATCGCATTGATGCTGTTATTGACGGAGGACCGACACCGGGGAAGAGCGGAACGACCATCCTCGATGTAAGCGTTCTCCCTCCCGTGATCATCCGGGAGGGAGTCATCCCCACCGCTCTGATTCAAGTTAAGTGCCTAAAGTGAGCTAAAGTTTAAAGTGCCTAAAGTGAGCTAAATTAACATGTCTATATGAAGGGGGAAAAATGTTTGAATTTACAGAAGAGCAAAGGATGATAAGGGAAACGGTCAGAAAATTGGGGGTGGAAAAGCTTGGGCCGCGGGCTTCTGAAGTGGATAAAAGTGGGGAATTCCCCTGGGATATTGTGAAGATTCTCGGGGAGAACGGCATACTTCAACTGCCGTTGCCGGAAAAGTACGGAGGGATAGGAGCCGATACCACAACCAGTTGTATGGTTTCAGAAGAGTTGGCAAGGTTTTGTACCACATCTTCTAATCTGTTATGTATTCAAGCATCAAACATTAAGGTTATTTCCCTGGGAGGAAATGAAAGTCAGAGGGACAGATTTTTCCAAAGACTGGGAAAGGAAAACCAAATCACCGCCTTTGCCCTTACTGAACCGGGGGCAGGTTCTGATGTGGGGGCAATGAAAACAAGGGCGGTCCGATGCGGGGATTTCTATATACTAAATGGCACGAAGTGTTTTATCTCCGGCGGGGCAGTGGCTGATATCCTTCCCCTTTTTGCCATGACCGATCCGGCAAAAGGGCTAAAGGGCGGCGTATCCGCCTTCGTTTTAGAAAAAGGCGCCCCCGGGTTTAAAATCGGGAAAACAGAAGAAAAGATGGGATCAAGAGGTGTACCGGCTTCTGAGCTTGTTCTGGAAGATGCGCAAATCCCCATAGAGAATTTGCTGGGGAAAGAAGGGGAAGGGTTAAAGATTGCCCTTGGCGCCATTAATCTGACCCGTCTGACGGTAGGCAGTCATGGCCTTGGCATTGCCCAGGGGGCGTTGGACTATGCTATAGAATATGCAAAACAGAGGGTTCAGTTTGGAAAACCTATCGCTGCATTTCAGGGTATACAATTTAAAATAGCCGATATGGCGATGCAATTAGAGGCGGCTCGATCATTGCTGTACAGGGTTGCTTTTATGTCAGATCAGGGTGTACCGGATATTGAAGGTTTCTCCTCCATGGCAAAGTGCCTTGCCTCGGAGATAAGTGTAAATGTTTGTCTCGATGCGGTAAAAATCCTGGGAGGTTACGGGTATATGAAGGACTATCCCCAGGAAAGGAGGATGCGAGACGCGATGTCCTGCCTGTTCATGGAGGGGACAGGCGAGATTCAACGTCAGAATATCGCCCGTTTTTTACTGAAGAAATCTTAGGTGAATATGGCCTACGGAAGCGTTACTGCACAGGAAATATCTCTTTTCAAATCCATTGTTGCCCCTGAAAAAGTCTCTGCGGGAGAATCGGTAAGAGAACTCCATTCCCGGGATGAGTCATTTCATAAGAGATGCAGACCAGAGGTTGTCATCTTCCCCGGATCCAGCAAAGAGATAAGCGGGATACTCAAGGTAGCGAATGAAAAGAGGATACCCGTTACCCCCTGGGGGGCGGGGACAAGCCTGGAGGGGAATCCCATGCCGTGTATGGGTGGCATTGTCCTGGATATGCAGGAGATGAACAGGATCCTCGAAGAAAGGGAGGGGGATTTCCAGGTAGTAGTTGAACCAGGGGTGGTATATAAGGAACTGAACAAAAAATTTGCCAAAAAGGGGCTTTTCTTTCCCCCTGATCCCGGGGCGGGAGCCACCATCGGGGGAATGGTTGCCAATAACGCCAGCGGTATCCAGACTCTTAAGTACGGGGCTACAAAGGACTATGTGATGAGGTTGGAGGTTGTCCTTCCTACGGGAGAAATAATCAGGGTTGGTTCCAATGCCGTTAAGAGTTCCTCTGGTTATGACCTGTGCCGCCTTTTTACCGGGTCAGAGGGAACTCTGGGAGTAATCACCCAGATAACCTTACGTCTTGCCCCCCTTCCTCTGCATTTTACCGCCGTACTGGTGAACTTCAACTCTGTGGAAGATGCCACTCAATCTATATATCAGATAATGTGTACCGGGATCACCCCCGCCGCCCTTGAATTCCTTGACGGAAATGTCATTGAGGCGATTAATGCCTTTAAAAATACCCAACTCGAGACGAAGCCCACCCTTTTTATGGAATTTCACGGAAGCAATGAAGCGGGACTGAAAGAGGAACTCTTCCTGATCGAGGAGATATGTGCCTCTAACAACTGTTTTCTCTACGAAGCGGGGATTGGGAGAGAAGAGAGGGATCGCCTGTGGGAGGCCAGGTACGCCACATTCGAGGCGATGAAGAACGCCAACAGGGGTATGGAAATAATCATCATAGACACGGCGGCGCCTCTTTCAAGATACCCGCAGATGGTTGACTTTGCCCGGAAGGAAACAATCTCAAAAGGGGTAAAAGGCTATATCTTCGGCCATGCGGGAAGCGGCAACCTGCACATGGGTCTGATCAAGGACAATAACGACCTGAAGCAGGCGGAAACAGCCATGGAAGCCGGTGATGCTATCGTGAGACGCGCCATTGACCTTGGCGGTACGGCCACGGGTGAACACGGGGTCGGCATAGGGAAACGTAAATTTATGTCCCATGAACACGGAGTTAGCCTCGAGATTATGAAACGAATCAAATTCCTCCTTGACCCGCATGGGATAATGAACCCCGGTAAGATATTTTTTTAACCTTTTTCATCTCACATAGCCGGCTATCCCCTCAAAGCCATACCCCTTTTTTGTACCTCCTCCCCCTTTGGGATCGGTGGTATAAAAGTGACAACCTGTGGATGGATTGAACCAGCGGTACAATTCTCTCGTATTGGTAAGCCTGGAGGTTGCGATGTTTCCTATGGTCCCCTCAAAAGAATAGCCTTTCAGAGACTTGCCCCCTCCGCTTCGCTCGTAAGAATAGAAGTAGTCCTCTTTCTGGAGATTATACCATCTGTAGAATTCGGTGGTTCCCGGTGTCCCGCGGCTGAATAGTCTAAAAGCTATTCCCTGTTTCTTGTATCCTCCAACCCGTAGTCTTTCGGTCTCAGCCTTTGGGTTGGTCGTGTACAGATAGTGAAAGCCTTTTGCATAGCGATAAACATCCAGGATTCTCGGTACGTTATCCACCGATACTTCAAGTGATACTTCAACAACGGCTTCTCCCCCATCGGAACTGATAGCGATATTCTCGCTGTAGTAGCCAGGATTCAGTTGTTGCGCGTTTATTAGAATATTGACATAATCCGTCTCTCTGGTTGTCATCCCGGTATTGGGAAGTACCTTGATCCATCCGGGGGTTCCCTTCATCATGTTCCTTTTGTAAATTTTTACCCCCTCGATGGTAACACGGCCGTCACTGTTAACGAGAGTCAGGGTGTGAGAGCCATCGGGCAAACCATCGGCAACGGGAAATTCCACCGATTCTTCCTGTTCGGCATAACAATCATCCATATTCATAAATTTGTTGTCTATATAGGCCATCAAATTTCCCCCGTCCGGATTCTTCCAGAAAAATACGGCGATACCCGTCCCCGAAAATTGGTATCTCAGTGTATCATTCCTACTATAAAGAGAAGGATAACCACCTTCCTCCAACAATCTGCCGGAGATGCTCATGACATCCTTCAGACGGCCTGTTATTGTATAGAAAATCCCCGTTCCTTTAATTTCCTCATTCAAGAAAGATACATATTGTCCCGGCTTCGGGGAGCCACTGAGCGACATGTTGTGATTTTCCTGGATAGTTGCTTTCCATTTAAGGGTATTACGCCCCTTATTAGTTATCTTGATGTTCCTGTTAACCTGCTTACCCTGTCCGACAATCCCAAAGTCTAATCTGATAGGCTTCACTTCCATCAGGTGAGCAGATTTTTCCTTAACCACTTTAAATGTGAGAAAGACAGTTCTTATCCCGCCGGTTGAAATCGTCTTAATTGTCTCTCTATGGGTTCCCAACGGCAAGTCTTTCCTGCAAGCGATGGAATCATTGTTTGCTTCAAGGGTTAACTGGATTGGATAGAGCGAATTTCTGGTATCAGTCTCACTTTTCTCAAGGTTATTTAAAGATTTGAGATGAATCACCAGAAAATTGGAATCATCTCTTAGAATACCTGATAGTTCTCTTTTTTCCAGCAAAGACCACCCCTCTGGTCCGCGGGTTGACCACTCCAAAATTCCCGAACCGAGATTTTTTAAAGTAAATGAAACTTTTGCACTCTCACCGGGGCCAAGGGGACCTAAATCTGTTTTTCTGGGGGTAACCAACAACACCGGTCCGGGAAGGTTTTCTTTAGTGTCCGCACGGGCCAAACTAATGAAATCAGCTTTTCCTATCTCTCTGATTTTAGCCGTCAGACCCCCCTGACCTGAGAGACGGTTTAGAATTAGTAATGTTAGAAGTGATACGGTGATGGTTGTAATGTAAAATCTCTTGCCCATGGTAATTCCTTTCCTATTATGATCTTCGATGACATATGATTTCCCTTAAGCCGGATTTTATTACATTATAATTATTCTTATATTTTATGCAATCAAGATATTTCCCACAATATTTTTTCTGGCATTTCTTTAGAGTAAAGAGATAAAATAAAGCTATTGTTGAACGATTGAAAGGAGGGAAAGCGTGAACAGAAAGGAAAATTTGATTTCCAGGATTGCAGAGATTGAGTGGAATATGTTCTCTACGGTGAAAAACAGGGGGGGGAAGGCTTCCTGTCAGGAGGAACCGGAAACCTTCAAAATCATTCGGACAAGTAATTTCGTGAACTGGTCTCCCGCCACCTTGGAAAGCTACCTGCAGGATCTTGAGGAGGCAAAAAATACGGGAAGGAATTTAATGACGGAAAAGTATGCCCGGATGGAAGGCCTCTTACCGCCTCCTGATAAAGAAACTCTTTTGTTGATCAATAAAATCGTTGCCATAGAATGCGGCTGGCTGGAAGAGCTGGCAAAAAAATCTCCTCACCTCAAGCCTGCACGTCCGATTTATAGTGAAGATGATTCAGCATGGATAACATCTTCTGAGACTTATGCCCGGGGAGAGCTTGCCACCTATTCAAGAAGAACTATTGAACTCTATCATGAAGACCTCCTCGACATTAAGTCGAAAAACTTGAATCGGATTGAAATAATTTTTAACACGATGCTGGAAAAATTCAGGAATGAAGCCGGGGTGCAGGAGGCAAGCGGATGAAACACCATATTGATGTCTTTGTTAATGTTGACTTTTAATGTTCTCGTATTTAAAATGAACCATGCCTATCAAACGATACCTATTTAATGATTTAGCAAAGCATCTGCCCAAGAAAGAGATGTCTCTTATTGTCGGACCACGTCAGGCCGGCAAGACCACCCTGAGCCACCAAGGCACTAAGGCACGAAGGATAGATATGAATTTTTCCACTTTGTCTGAAAAGGAAGAAGGCATTGCAAGAAAAATAGTAGATGCGGCATACACCGTACATAAAATACTTGATCAAGAAGGGTATTCAAAGAATAATTATATGATCTTAGTGTCTTGGTGTCTTAGTGGCTGAATAGTCACGAAAGATATTGCCTATCTTCTCCGAGTGGAACGGATAGATGCCTTTAGCAATCTGATACGGCTACTGGCCGGGCAGGCAGGCAACATGATTAACTTCAAGGAACTTTCTGCCACATTGGGCATATCCCTCCAGACCGTGAAAAACTATACGGTCTATGCGGAGAAGACATTTATCATCCAGAGGATAACGCCCTACTTTAGAAATCTCAGAAAAGAGATCAGCAAATCGCCGGTGATGTATTTCAACGATATTGGGATGAGAAACTTCGCCATCCGACAATTCGGCAGGTATGCAATGCTCTCCGAGCTGGGATTTGTTTTCCAGAACCTCATATACAACTTGCTTTCCGAAAAAACACGTGCCGACGGCAGCACCATACACTATTGGCGGACAAAGGATAAGGCAGAGGTGGATTTTGTCATAAACAGAGGCGAGAACATCCTTCCTGTAGAAGTCAAGTGCAAGGAACTCAAAGACAAAAGCATCACCCGTTCCCTCAAAGGCTTTATTAATAGATACAATCCCAAAGAAGCCTGGGTTGTAAACTTGGGTTTTAAGGAAGAAACGAAAATAGGGGACACGCTGATTAGGTTTATCCCCTATTATGAAAAAATAAGTGTTTGAGTATACCTATAGTGAACGACATAAGTAAATTGTCATTTCGACCGAAGGGAGAAATCTAAGATTCCTCGCTTCGCTCGGAATGACATCTTTTACATGTCAACTTATTTAAGTCGTTCACTATAGTAATACGCCTGCGGCGACTCCTCCTTGCCG
>MNZP01000120.1 GCA_001873675.1 Syntrophaceae bacterium CG2_30_49_12
GCCGTACCTTTGCCGCCGGGAATCGGACAGCGGGGATGAATCAGATCCGCCATCATCGTGTGTATATAGGAGGCAGGCGTCACCCTATCCCCACCGGCCAGTTTCCGTGAAAGATACTTTAGGGTAAGACGCGCCGCCAGATAGCTCTTTTGCCTTTTTGCTCCCATACGTTTAAAGCGCTCCATTTCACCTTCTGAAAGGGCTTTCACGGCAAAATCTGCAATGGTATCAATATCAATAACGGATACTGCTCTGCAATGCTCCCCGATGACGGCAAGGGGGTCGTCGCCTCCTTCACTCCGGATCCAGTTGGGGGGCCTGACGCGACCGCCGGAGATGTCCCTCATCGTTAAACCTCTGATCTCCTCCCGAAGACACCCCGCCGAATCATGGATCCAGATATCGAATTTAAGGGATTCTCCGGTAACTGATACAGGTAAAATCCTGCAGAAGTAAGTTTCTCCCGGTACCGTCGGATTGAAGATGAGGCGTTCCTCAAAACCCACAGGAAAGGCCACGATATGATGAAACCGCTGTCCCCAGGCACAGGCGACATGAAGAGCCCCGTCCAAGGGAAACGGAGACCCGAGGGGGTCTTTTGGCGCCGGATGTTCCGCACCATACACCTGGGCCACACCGCCGCTCTCAGAAAGAAAAATATCGCCCCTGACATTCTGATAGGAAGGCCCGAAGGGTACCAGGTCGCTGTACAATTTTCGGGAGGGAATTCTATAACAAATGCCGTCCAGCGCCGAGAGCATATCTATGGGTAGCCCTGCGATACGTTCCCCCGCGGCCGTGAAATTGACAACGGCATGGACTTTTGTCCTGACTGCGGTGGTGCCTCTTATCGGGCTGACGCTGATCAATTTGGAAGATAGTCGCCCACTTTCATAGACCTCCAATTCATTAAAGGCTTCTATGACAGGGGAATTCTCTCCGATATTCAGAAATCGGTCGAATGAGGCGAAACGCATACATCGGATGTGCGCATCGGGCAGATAAGACTGCACCGAACCGGCCAGTCGTTGAAGAATTTCAACAGCGGGGAGAATGATTTTTCCTTCGAAATGGTGGTCTTTGAGATAAGGATGAATGGGAATCAAAAGGGGGAGGCGGATCCGTTCCTTCATCGCTTCATTTTTCTTTCCATGAGAGATCGCGCCTCCGCCATGAGACCGGATAGAGAAAAAGCGCCACTTTCATAATCCGGTTCAAGGTTTCCTGCCAGTTCCATCTCGATGACATTTTCAGCACAGGTATTAAAAGAAAAATTCCCGGGAGGATAGAGTTTATGGGTGTTACTAATCAATACTACCTTGATGGGTGCATGACAGAGCCTGGCAATTCTGAATGCGCCTCTGTCAAAGGGGCCTATCCGGCCATTGCGGCTTCTCGTCCCCTCGGGAAAGACAAAGAGGTTTCCCCCCGCGGACAGGTAATCCTTCAGGTTTTCTATCTGGTTAATCATATTTTCCGTAAACAGGCCCTCCGCCTGGGAAGAAATATAGCCGGATATCTTCAAAATCCAGCCGAAAACGGGAAATCTGAAATAGCCGCTGTTGACAACGGTTTTCTGTTTTTCAAACAGAGACACGAAAAGAATGGGGTCAAGGAAGGAAAGATGGTTGGCAATGATGATGGAAGAACGGATAGAGGAGACCTCTTCCGCGATATGCCATTTCACTCTGGGAACGATAGTTCGTAACAGAGAGAAAAAAGACCGGTGGAGCAGCCAATTTAATTTTTGAAAGGCCTCTTCACGCCGGACAGAAAAAAAGAAGACATAAAGATAAAAGGGGGAAAAAAACACGAGAAATCCCACAATGTAGTATGTCCAGAGGATGACTGTGATGGTGAAATCCGCAACGGGTTTTAAAAAGGCAGGAAAGATAGCTCGCATATCGTCTCATGTCATGGCATCTTTTTTATGATGAGGTTGGTATTCACGCCGCCAAAGGCAAAATTCTGGATGGCGGCGATCCGGATCGGAGATTCTCTGAGCGAGACGACGTGATTGAGCATGGCGCACCTTTCATCTATCTCATCTAAGTTCAATGTCGGCGCGATGAATCCTTCCTCCATCAGATATAGCGCTATGATGGTCTCAATGACGCCGCACGAACCCATGGAGTGCCCCATATAACTTTTCAACCCGACAACGCCGGGAAGATTCCCATAGACATCGTAAATAGCCTGTGATTCAATCACATCTCCCATCTTGGTTCCCGTTGCGTGGGCGCTGATGAAATCCACCTCCTCCGCGTTGATCTTTGCCTCTCTCAGTCCGATCCGGATGGTCTCCGTAATGCCGCCCAGGTTCGGCAGGATCAGGTCGCCGCCGTTGTTATTGCAGGCAAATCCTATCACCTCCGCCAGTATTGAAGCGCCTCTCTTTCTGGCAAACTCATACTCCTCCAGCAGGACGGCCCCTGCCCCTTCTCCCACGACTAACCCGTCCCTCTTCGCATCAAAGGGACGGGGTGTCAAGTAGGGCGTATCGTTGAAGGCCGTCGAACAGGCGAGCAGATTATCAAATACGGCAACGGCGGTCGTATCGTATTCGTCAGCTCCGCCGCAAATCATGGCGTCCTGCATCCCGTATTTGATCGCTTCATAACCGTAACCGATGGATTGGCTGCTTGTCGTGCAGGCCGTGGACGATGAAATGACGCGGCCTGTAATGCCGAACATCTTTGTGATATTGACGGCTGTGGTATGTACCATGGATTTCAGGTAGTCAACAGCGCCGATGGAAGAAAACTCGGTTCGTGATCCGCCGAAAAAAGTCTTGTATATATTGCGCTGAACGGTGGGGCTCCCGTGGGTCGAGCCGAAGGCGACGCCCAGACGGCCGGACGTGACAAATTCCTGATCCAGACCGGCGCTCTCAAGCGCCTCCTTCGCCACCTGGCACGCATAATAAGCGACAGGCCCCATGGTTTTTCGGTGTTGACGCTGGAAATCGTAGACGATGGGATAATCAACGGTTCCAAAGACCTTGGAGTGGATGTAGGGGGACAACAGACCGTCTTCCCGCAAGGCCTTGACTCCGGAAATCCCGTGCACCAGATGGTGAAGAATCTCCGCTTTGGAGCGGCCGATGGGGGTGATGGCGGAACACGCTGTAATAACGACCCTTCTTTCCATCCCGCCTCTCATCCTGAAGATGCCGGTCTTGCCTCGGCCAGCGATTCAATGTAATCGCAGATTTGATTGATTGTCCGGATATCCATGGCTCGTTTCTTTTCCTCATGGCTTAGTTCGGAACCAAGCATTTTTTCGATCTTAAGGAGCAACTCGATGGCATCTATACTGTCAAACCCGTGTTTTTCCCTCAGGTTATCATCCAATCCCGGATTTTCAATCTCAAATTCCTTTCGGAAAAAGGAGAGGATTTGCGTCATGATCTCGTCACGTGTCATATTTATTTTCCAACTTTAGTTCACTTTAGGCGCTTTTTATTCCGGAAAGGTCTTCCAGAGATGAACTGTCTTCGGATCAACGGCCACCGGTTTTCCCGATGAATTAAGAGCACAGTGCCTTGTAAATCCCCTGCAGATGATTCTCCCCGTTTCAAGGTGGGTAATCAGGTAATCGAAACGGAGCTTAACCCGTTCAAGCTCCGCCGGCCGGGTATAAATCAGCATGAGATCATCATAATGGAGGGGCCCGTAGAACTGCACCCCCATTTCGATGACGGGGTAAACATAGCCGCTTTCTTCTATTTCCCGGTAAGGATACGCCGCATCACGCATCAGTGAGGTGCGGCCGAATTCAAAATAACGAAGATAATTGGCATGATAGACTACCGCCGAGCGGTCCGTATCGGCGTACAGCGTCCGTTCCCGGCATCGGTGCCAGACAAGGCCGGTTTCCTGATCCCGGACATAACGGTCGTCATTTCCCAATTCTTCCGGCCTGAACGGTCTCGGTCTCACGCTATACCCCCCTGAATATAACGCAACAGTTCGTACCGCCGAACCCGAAGGCATTTGACATGGCGATTTCATGCCTGCGCCGGCGGGCCTCATTGGGCACAAAGTCCAGACCGTCAAACTGCGGATCGGGGATATGATTTATCGTGG
Organism: Syntrophaceae bacterium CG2_30_49_12; assembly: GCA_001873675.1. Taxonomy (GTDB): domain Bacteria; phylum Desulfobacterota; class Syntrophia; order Syntrophales; family CG2-30-49-12; genus CG2-30-49-12. Next base: position 4,089 of record MNZP01000120.1, read on the forward strand.
GCAGGACCACCCCTTGCCGCATTCCCTCGATAGTCAGGGCATTTTCAATGGCGGCGGCGCCAAGCGTATGTCCTATCTGGGATTTGTTCGACGATATGGGAATATGTTTCAACATATCACCAAAAACAGCGCGCAGACAATCTACTTCCGTGCTGTCTCCCCTGGCCGTGGATGTTCCATGGGCATTGACATACTCCACGTCATGCGGCTTCAATCCGGCATCGTCAATGGTTTCCCTGATCGCCCGGATGATGGTATCTTTGTTCGGTCTTGTAAAATGATAGGCGTCGGACGACCAGCCTATGCCCATGACTTCAGCTTTTGCCTTCAGGCCGTAATGCGAAATAGCCTCCTCCGCAGCCAGCACGATCACCCCTCCCCCTTCAGAAAGGACAAAACCTTTCCGGTCGCTGCTGAAAGGGCGGGATGCCTGGGAAGGATCTTCGTAGGCCCGATCATGGGGGACGATCTTGACGGTGGCATTCATATTGGCAAAACCGTGAATAATCTCAGGCATAATAGGCATATCCACGCCGCCGGCAAGGACGAAATCACAGTCTCCGTCCCTGATCATTCGTGAACCGACGGCGACGGCGTAATTACCGGAAGCGCAGGCCCCCTGAGGAGAAAAGACCGGACCGGTAAAGCCCAGAAGCATCCCCGCCTTGCCTGACGGCAGATTGGAGCAGAGGTTGGGAAGCAGGTAGGGGCTTACTTTTAACGGCCCATTGACCCTCATATTTTCCATGGCGATACGGAAGGAGTCGGTTCCGTTTATGGACGAACCGATCAGGCAGGCCGTCCGGGGACCCGTCTCCCCGTTTATTTGAAGCCCGGAGTCCTCCAGCGCTTCTTTACAGACAACCATGGTGAGAATGACAAAAGCCGCATTCCAGTTGTAAACCTCCTTCTCATTTGAAAAAGCGAATTCCTTGGGATCCCAGTCCGGAATCTCGCCCACAACATCGCAGAGAGATTCCACCTGACATCTGGTCACTTTGCGGAAGCCGGCTTCGCCTTTAACCGCCCGTTCCCAGGTTTGTTTAAATGTCTTTCCCAGGGGCGACGCCACGCCATATCCGACGACAAAAACACGTCTGTTCTTCGGTGGTTTCATATAAGTTCACAGTTCACAGTTCACAGTTCACAGTTCCTTTATCCGACTCAGGCGATCCTGCGCAGGACGATACAAGAATTACAGCCGCCGAATCCGAATGCATTTTTTAACACGTGCTCCTGAGCAACAGCTCTTGCGCCTTCCGGCACGCAATCAATAGCGATATCCGGGTCCGGCAGATAATTAATCGTGGGAAGAAGGGTATCATGAATCATCCCCTCCATGGCAAGTATGATTTCAATGGCGGAGGAAGCCCCCATGGCGTGACCAGTCTGGGACTTGTTGGCCGATACCGGCGGCACGCCGCTGCCGAAAACATCCTTCAAGGCATCCCCTTCAATCCTGTCACCGATCTTCGTTGATGTCCCATGGGCATTAACCGCGTCAATATCCCCCGGCTGCAGGCCGGAATGGACAATGCTCTGTGCAATGCACCGTCTGACCGTTTCAGGGTTCGGGGCAACAAAATGATGGGCATCGGATGTCATGGCCCATCCCGCCATTTCAAGCCTGGGGATAAGGCCATGGGCCTGCGCGAAGTCCTCTCCCGCGATAATGATGCAGCCGGCGCCCTCCGATACGATAAAACCACGCCTGTTGATGGAGAAGGGACGGCTTGCCTTCTCCGGAGGCTCTTCCGGTTGACCTTCCCTGGGTCTGTACGCGCCGTTCATCGTGGCAAAACCGCCCAGAATGGGCTCGATAAGGGGAAAATCAACAGCGCCGCAGATGACCATATCCGCCATACCCTGCGCAATAAGCATGGCCCCGATAATCATGGATGTAGAACCCGTTGCGCAGGCGGTGATGGTGGACGTTATGGGGCCTGTCGCGCCGGTCATGATGGATATTTTCCCCCCCACCATATTGATACAGGAGTTCGGATTGGTAAAAGGATGGGGGAGTTTCCCTTCTGAAACCAATAGCCTGTCCGCACGGATAACGGCATCGAGGCCGCCGATGGCGGAACTGAAGGTAATCCCCACTCTATGTGAAATGTCATTTGTTACCTCAATCCCACTTTTTTTCAGCGCGCGGTGGACAACCAACAGGGCATGCTTGAAAACAGGCGATGTCCACAGCGCCATATCACGGGATGCCAAAAAAGGATAGTCATCGGCGACGATCTCGGGAACCTGACCGGCCATTCGCACGGGGAAACGTTCACGAAGGGGGAAACGGGTCAGGGGACCGATACCGCTCGCGCCATGCGATGCACGGTCCCACTGAGTTTCCATCTCGACACCCAGGGGCGAGACCGCATCATACCCTAAAATTACCGGTCGTTGTCTATCCATGCGGGGCTGTCTTGGTTGCGGGTATAAGGGGCGTCTGTAGGACTACCATGGTATGAACCGGTAGAGTTTGGCAAACATTTCATACACTTCAATCCAGTTCTGGAGATCCTTCGATGACCGTAGATGCTCTCTTTTGTTGACCATGACCCAGCTCATATATGCGGCGCCGTCCTTGCAAGTCGAGCAATCTCTTGTCGCGGATGTGCAGCAGCGGTGCATGGTGTGAAGATCAGAAGCCCAGCGGATAAACCGGATGAGCCTTTTGGGCCGGGGATTCCTGTTATCCATCGGTTCCGTGACGGACGGGCATTCCGTCCATCCGAATGTCCGATTCATCATCTTCCCGGTGGTGATAATTTCGTGGTAGTACTTGCAGGAAATGACGGTATCGGGGTATTTGTCGAGCATATCGTCCATTTCAGCCCGAACGTCTCTGAGCTTCTCTTCCGTCCAGGAAAAACCGTCCACATGTTCATCATTCGTCAACAACTGTAAATGAACCTTCAGCCCGACATCGGTGATCTTTCGGATCACAGATTCTATCCGTCCGACCTGTTTCGGTGTGATCGTGTATAGATAATAGGTGTACGGATCGCCTTCATAATTCTTACCGGATACGGCAAACGTATCTTTTCCCCTGAGTATCTTTTCGTCTTCCTCGTCGCCCCATAACGAGATGCCCACCATCATATCAGGGAAGCGGTCTCTGGGAATTTTTATCTGTCCGTTGGTCGCACAATAGGTCGGCAGTTGCGTATAAAAAGCCTCAATCCGGTCAAGGCACAGCGTAGGTTCCCCGCCGATTAATATAGCAAGATTAACGCCCCGTTCCTTTTCCTTGCGCACAAACTGCCGCCATTTTTCTACATCCATTTCTTCGGAGGCAGCCTGATGTTCGTTGGAAGAAAAGAAGAAACATCCCCTGCAGCGCAGATTACACCGGTTGGTCACGTCATAGATGGAACTGCGGATATTAAGAGCGGATATCTTCCTGTAACGTTCATGCCAAGCTTTATCCAGCAGGGAACTGACGGTTTTCATAGATTAGTCCCGTTTCATATTGGTGGAGCAATCATCTCATGGCAGAGGTTGTCGCCTTTCTCGTAACCCTTTACCCAGACGGCAAGGTAGGTATCCACATAGTCAAGCCATGATTTGAACGTATCCGGGTCGGTCACATGGCGATAAAGACGGGCCGTGACAACGGCGCTGCCGGCTGCATAATGCCTGCATTCATCGCAGTCCGTGTCGGGAACGCAGCAGGACGCATCCCGATCCCAGGATAAATCTGCCCGGTATTGCCTGAAAGACCGTCCAAGACCGATGTCCGTCGAAGGATTTCTCCTCGGATATGAACATCCATAAAGCTTGTGGAGACCGTGTTCATGGGTATGCGCAACCACGTTATAAGGGGAAGAAAGCACATTCTCCGGATACCGGTGCAGGAGATCCATGATGACTTTGCGCATCTGCTCAAGGGAGTTCCTGTTATGCCGGAGGGAACCTGTATAGCCGACAGGAGATGAAAAAACGTTGAAGGTGATCTTACAATTATGAGCGACGATGGCGTCCACGACCTCGTAGGCTTCGGAGATATTATCCCGCGTAAACGTATAGACGAACACGGACCGGGGGTCGCCCCGGTAATTTTCGATCTGTTTTGACAGTAAATTTTTTGCCCTTCTCACACGCAGGCTCGTTTCATCGTTTCCCCAAACGGAGATGTGAATCTTGTAACCGACCGTTTCGGAGATGCGTTTAACGCCATTCGTGGCAATACAGCCAAGGGGGATTTCCCCGTAACAGACATCCAGAAGCTGCGGAACCATGGAAGGCTCGGCGCCGGCCAGGACGACATAGGTGATGCCCCTTGCCTTTTCCTCTTTCATCAGCCTTTGCCACGCCTCCGGATCCCCGTTTTCCTCGGCAAACTGCTTTTCCCCTTCATAATAATAGCAACCGTCGCAGCGGATGTTACAACGGCTGGTCATATCATAAGTTGATTCCCGCAGGAAAAAAAATTCCCTTACCTTTTCCCAGCGCCGGCGGACCTCCTGGTCGGCCAACAGCTCGGAAAATTTCCATTTTCTCATCTCTTTATCGCATTGAGGGGTTATTATGACGTTTGTGATATCCATGAATCTCTGAAGGGTTCTCTTGAGTTCATGCCGTCTGTTTTTGCCTGATATATTCAGCAATCATGTTAATATTTCTGAGTTTGGGATAATCATCCTCATCAATGGTAATACCGTATTCATCCTGAAGCACGAGAACTACCGTGGCCAGATCCATACTATCAACGCCAAGTTCATCCACCAGATCAAGATCGGGGTCAAATGTTTCCGGCGTAATTTTTTCCAGTTTCAATTCGAAGATGATAATTTCCGCAATACGAATTACCATTTCTTTCTTATCTGTACTAACGGCCATTCATAATCCTCCTGACAATAGAATCGGTCATCACATCCATAAATTTTACAAAAATATGTCATGTCCCTGAATTTCATCAGGCAGCGGCTTAGCCACGACGATGCCCGTGCATACCGTCTTTCCGTTTAACTCAACCTTAAAATGATAGGAAAGACCTTCTTCCTCATGGGACAAAGACAGGGATATCATCAATAACTCGTCCGGTCTGACCGGCAGCCTGAACCTGACCCTCCTGATGCCGGAGACCCTGATTCTTCTTCCCTTTTCGCACTCATATTGTCTGATAACGTCCGTCACCATGGAGAGGATAGCAATACCCGGCAGTATCGGTTCAGCGGGGAAATGGCCGGAAAACCATGGTGATCCAGCCTCTGCACAAGCTTCCGCCCAAACCGCACCGGTGGGCGCATCTCTTTTATATGATATACTGTGCCAATTTTCAGCCATACCACTGCGATCAACGTCCCCGGGCATCCGGCAATCCGTGATCATTTGCCATACGCCTAGTTTTTTACTTATATCATCAACCCATTTGTATATCAATTATTTCTGAGCGAATCTGGTATCCTACCGACATGGATCACTCGCGAGGGATGGCGCACATCGAAACGGCGCGCTATTCCTCGTCGAGTGCATCCAATTGTTCGGCTTTCTTTAGCTTATCTATATCTATCTTGTCCTGCGGCCTTCCGCTTGCTTCCTTTGCCCGTATAAGGTCAGATCGCGAAACGAAAGGAATCTTAAGGTCATCCAATTCAAACACCTCACGGTTTTTCCATGCCTCCTCAAATCCGATTCCTGGAATCGACATCATAATATCGATCCGTAAGGGTGGAATTCCCATCTGATAGAAATAATCCTTGTGGGTGAAGTCATCTGGGGTAAGATTTGCCAGTGGCGCCCCAAATTCCTTCAGCGCCGCATACACCGAATTTGCATTTTCTTGGTCAGTCGCGATCAGAACATCAAGATCTTTCGTAAATCGTGGCTCGCTGTATTTCATTACTGCGTAGCCGCCCACAACAAGATAGCGAATGTTATGCTTTTTGAAAATTTTCAACAGCTCTCTGAAGTCGGAGCTCGTCAGCATCTTTACCCCGAATCACGAAATAATCATGCAGCATTTCCGATACTGCCTCAAAAATGGCACGACCACCTTGGGATTGCCAGAAGCGAATATCGAATGAAGGTCTGTCATCTGTTATACGTTGATAATTTTCCTCTATTATTCTCATTTCCTCTCCAAAGGTCGGGATAGAAGTACGGCACGCGCAACCTTAGGCAAAGTCTTGACTGTTTCAAGGAATAATAACTCTTTCTGGCTTTATCGAGATTATTCAGGGGACATAGTAACGATTTCCGGTTTACTCTTCACTGGTCTTCCCGGTTTCCCGCGCTTTAGAGTGCGACCAGTCAATTGTTCAAGCGATAGGAATTTTATTTTGGGGTAAGAGTATAAGCGGGGATAGAAAATGTCAAGGAGATTTATAAGATAGCGGAAAGACAGGGAGGGATATCTTTTTCATAGTCACGAAATACTGATCTCTTATTCTTATACAACGGTCATGAGGATATAAGCTATCGAGAAGCGGCCGCTTTCGGGGACAAAACAGAGAAGCTTGTCTCCCTCCTTGAGCTTTCCCGAATGAAACAGTTCCTCCAGAATGACATAGATGGAGGCCGATCCGGTATTTCCCTTATAGGCCAAGTTCGTAAACCACTTTTCATAAGGAATAGCGAATCCTATTTTCTCCATTGCCTGGAAAAGCTTCTCCCTGAAGAAACCCGAGGAGTAGTGGGGTAGAAACCAATCCACTTCATCGGCCTTCAGGTTTCTCTTCCTGATGGTCCTCACCAGGGCCAAATCCACAGCAACTTTGACGATTTCCTCATTCAGAATACCCGCATCCTGCTTCAGGGCAAAATAGTTCTTCTCGAGAGCTTCCCTGGGGGAGTCAAGCTGTCGCCATCCTGTAACCGAACCATCTTCGTGTTTTACCGCCCCCATATACATGCAAACTTCATATTGACCGGCATACGAGACGTGGTCTATCCAATCCACTTTCAGCGATAACCGGTCCGGGTTTCTTTTCGACGACATAAATAACGCCCCGGCGGCATCGGACAGCATCCACCGAAGGAACTCCGCTTCAAAGGCCAGAGCGGGATTCCGCTTCACATCCCTATCGCTCTGCAAATGCTCAAAGAACTTTGACCTGATGAGCGAGGATGCCAGTTCGGATCCCGTCGCCACGGCATTGTCGCTAAAGCCCAGGGCCACATTCATGAAGGCATATTTGAGGGCGGCAATTCCGCAAAGGCAGATCCCCGCGGTGGAAATGACTTCACAGGGAGGAGAACCCAGTTCACCATGGACCATGAGGCCGTGTCCTGGAGCGATGAGGTCCGGCGCGGTCGTGCCGCAGCACAGACACTGAATATCGTCTATCGTATAACCTGTATAAGGTTTTAATCTTCTCACGGCCTCCGCCGTCAACTGTGCATTGGTGTGAGTCAACTGACCCGTTGCCGGATCAAGGGCATAGTGACGCATCTCGATCTTATTGTTGTCGAGAACCCTGTTCTTGATTCTTGACGGAAGGTTATGTATCCTGCCGATAATGTCCTGCATATGGTCGTTGTCAACAGGGTCATTGGGTAAGAACGCTGAAACGTCATTAATATAAACAGTCATTACTTATCCTTTATGTCTGCCGTGGGGTTCTCCCATGCAACCGCTTCACCAGTTCCGAAAAAGTCTCATAAAATACCTTTTCAGGAAGGGCTGTGGGAACCACCGCATTTGTGAACGTGTAAAAGTCCAAATCTCGAATGACGATTTTCTCCTTCATTGTCTCGTAAAGGGGTGTTCCGGGAATTGGTGTCAACACGGACAGGACGGGAAGCTGAATCGCATTTTTCACAATGAACTGTTCCAGATCGGCAAATTCCTGCTCGGTATAATCGGGGGGAACGATGAAATCGCCCACAATAAGCATGTCCAGCTTATGGAGAAGCTCAATGGATCGGGAGATGATATGCGCCTTATATTTCTTATTGTACTCTTCTATCCTCTGGTCCTGAATGTCCTCAAATCCGACCACCACCGCATGAAGCCCCGCTTCTTTCCACTCCTCGAGCAAATCATAATGTTGGACAATCGTGTCCGCGCGTACATCGGCGATAAATCGCTTCCGGATGTCCATGTTTTTGATCTTCCGGCAGAGCTCCTTTGACGCAGCGGGATTGCCGAACGTGTTGGCATCCACCATACGGATAACGGGGATATCACCCAAAAGACGGATGTCCCTGATTACTGAATCCGGTGAGTGGAGAAGGTACTTTCCGCCCGTTGTCCCTGGTATCGCGCAGAAAGAGCAAGCATGAGTACAACCGGAGGCGGTAATCACGAACCCCATCTTCATTCCCAGCTTTTCCAAAACGTAGTGTTCCCTATACCTATCTACAAGGTCATAGCGGGGTGGGCAATGATCCATAAGATCATCCACACCGTAGTTTCGCGACAGGAAAGAAAGGGAAGAACCGACGGAGGTTTTTGCAATGCCGGGAATCGCCGTACCACGATCCCCCTTTTGAATGTGGCTTATCAGCTCGCTGAAGCTCTTCTTTCCGACACCGATGACGACGTAGTCAATCTCTTCTCTGTTGAAATAGGATGGATCGCATGTGGCGTGATTCCCCCCGACAACCATGACGCAATTATTCTCTTCCCTGATTTTCCGGGCATATTTGAGCACCGAGTTTGCCTCGCAAGTGACCGCTGTGAAGCCGATCACTTCGGGACGAAAATCCGAGATCGTTCGCCATAATGCATATTCCTCTTCACATTTCATATCGAGGATCGTCAGATCATGTCCCGACAAGACTCCGGCAATGTGACCTCGATACCAAAGGGTTCTCCCTTGAATATCTGTTTGATGGATGTGACCCCGTATTCCTCTTCCGGGATGCTCCTTCCGGAATCAGGGGGATTGATCAGAAGAATTCTCATGATGAGATTATCCTTGAAATACGGCGTATTTATGTTATAGAGACGCTACTGTCGCTTGCTATCAGATATGGGCACTTATGTCAATGACAATCAGCAATTCTCGGTGAAGTAGATGAAAGGAAGAAAAATCGCTTATGAATGGGTTTTTCGTTACGGAATTATTTTTCGATAGAGAAAAGAAGGGGAAACTGGCACGCGTAGAGGCAATTTTTGGCGATAGGAGTTTGGGTTTATCGGGTAAGGAGCTATGTTTTGCGGAAAAATGGCGCAGAAGTCCCTTTCGATTTGGGCATCGCATAAAAAAAGTAGGAAGAAAAGATTGAGTGTTGCGCAAGACAGTTCATGGAGCCCT
>MNZP01000215.1 GCA_001873675.1 Syntrophaceae bacterium CG2_30_49_12
CTGAAATTTATAAATAACCTTTGTGTCTTTGTGCCTTGGTGGCGACCTGAGTAGTTACTGTTTTAATCCTATTTTTCTCTTTACCACATCGCCTACCATCTTCATCTCCGGACTCTTAATCATCAGAGAGGAGATGAAAAATACGGCCGTTCCCACGGCGATGCATGCTATGAGGTACAGGAGCCTTTCCCTGAACGGTCCCTCGATCTTCCAGGGGAAAATATAGTTAACCAGCATTATCGCTGTCCACATCGCAAGGGATGACAGGGAGACCTTGAAGAGGGAACGATAGAATTCCCGGTCTAAAAATGCCCCTATCTTTCTTCTCAAGATCACCGCCAACATGGCAACATTGGCGGCAGAGGCGATTGATGTGGCTAAGGCCAGCCCGCCATGCTTTAAAGGAAACATCAGGATAATACTGAAAATAACGTTTACAAAGAGGGCCACAAAGGCAGCCTTCAAGGGAGATTTCCTGTCCTGGATGGAGAAAAAGACCGCATCAATTACCCGGATGACGGAAAAAGCCCAGAGACCGACGGCATAGTAAAAGAGGGCATGGGCGGTAAGTACAGTTGACTTTGCATCAAATGCCCCCCTCTGAAAAAGAACGGAAATGATGGGGACATTAAGGGCAAGCAAGGCAGTCGCCGCCGGGATGGAGATAAAAGAGATCAGCCTCAGAGAGAAGGAGATGGTCTTTTTTAGGTTTTCAAAATCTTTCGTTGAGACCTGCTCTGAAAAACTGGGCAGTACCGCCGTGCCAACGGAAATGGCAAAGACTCCCAGGGGGAGTTCAACAATCCTGTCGGCATAGTAAAGGTAGGATACACTGCCCTTGGGAAGGAGAGAGGCCAGTATCGTCCCGATGAAGACATTGAGTTGGTAAACCGCTGACCCTATGAATGTGGGGATCAGAAGAATCCCTATCTGCCTGATTCCGGGGTGTCTGAACTTGAAATTTGGTCTTATCCTGAGTCCCATTTTGACCAGGAAGGGCCATTGCATGGCAAGTTGAAGAATGCCTCCCACCATAACCCCAATGGCAAGGGCGAAGATCGGTTCCCTGAATAATCCCCGCAGTGAAAGAGCGGCCAGGATCATGGCAATATTAAGGACGACGGGCGACAGGGCGGGTGCGGCGAAATGCCGCAGGGAATTCAGAATGCCCATACATAGGGCTACGAGAGAGATGAAAAAGATATAGGGAAACATCATGCGGGTAAGGAACACGGCGAGGTCATACTGGGCCGGAACTTTCGTAAAACCGGGCGCCATAATGGCAACGATCAGCGGAGAAAGGAGGACACCAAGTAGGGAGACAACTACCAGGACGATGGAAAGGGCGGTAAAGGCGACATTGGCCAGTTCGAAGGCCTCTTCTTGCGACTTTTTTTTTAGGTATTCCGTAAAAACGGGCACAAAGGATACCGTCAGAGAACCTTCGGCAAGGAGACGTCTCAAAAGATTTGGTATCCGGAAGGCGACAAAAAAGGCGTCTGTTGCCATGCCGGCGCCGAAGAAACCGGCTACCACCATGTCCCTGAGGAAGCCAAATACCCTGCTTGCCATGGTAGCTGAGCCCACCACCCCGGCTGCCCTGGCGACTTTTGAGTTTTCGCTGTTTTTTCCCTTTTCCATTTTAACGAGATGACGCAATTTTGACCTGAGTATCAGGTAGGGGAGGAATAATGGCCTCAATATCTTTGCTTTTCAGGCCGGTGACGGCAACCGTTTTCCTTTTTGATTTGTGGCCTCTGATGATGGTTACCTGTGTTTTTTTGACGCCAAGGATGCCGGAAAGAAATCTGATGCACTCCGCATTCGCCTGTCCCTCCCGTGGCGGCGCGGTGATCCTGATTTTCAATGCATCGTCCTGAATGCCCGCCACTTCACATCTTGATGAACATGGCAAGACGCGAATACGGAAGGTAACGCCATTTTCCGTTTCATCAATGTAGATCACGGCCGCTCAAGCACCAGAAATATTTTTCCCCTATCTGAAGTAAGGGGCAAACTGCACCAGGCTCCTGATGAGAAAATTCTGTAAGAATACAATCGCTAAAATGACGATTATAGGTGAGAGATCAATCCCGATATTCCTCAGGGGGAGCCATCTCCGTACGGGAGCCATAACCGGTTCCGTTATCCGGTGGAGAAACATCACGATCGGGTTATAGGGATCGGGATTCACCCAGGAGATAACTGCCCGGAAGATAATGATCCACATGTAAAGGGTTAGTCCCATATCGAGGATCCTGGCCAGCGCGATAATAAAATTTTCCAGAACAAACATAGAGGCTCCTTAAATCGTAAGTCATAAGTCGTAAGTCATAAGTCGTAAGTCATAAGTCGTAAGTCATAAGTCGAGGGTTGAAATTGAATAAAGTTTTTTTATCCGCCCGTTAATAAAAGACCCGTGTCTTCACGACGCTGAACTTTAGACTTATCACATGTAAGTCATATTGTACAAATAAAGTTGAGTTTGCCGCCCGTCCCGCACATTTCAAATTGTTATTATTGATGGACTCGTAAAAAGTCGTCACACCGGTGAAAACCGGTGTCCAGGCATTCTGTAACTATTCGATATTTCTGGATTCCGGCTTTCGCCGGAATGACGGTTACGGTCATTTTTCGACTTTTTACGAGTCCATCATTATTAACGAAAAAATCTTATTGATAATGGGGAGGTATGATGATAGAGAATTTTACCATTCAGTGTTGTTCCCGTATTTCAAACGGTCTAAATCTCTTGACAGATGCTAATCGGATAATATATGTATCTAAAAAGTGATTTCTAAACCCCCTCCTGAATCTGAAAGTATAATGTCGGGGATGTAGCTCAGCTGGGAGAGCGCGGCGTTCGCAATGCCGAGGTCAGGGGTTCGATCCCCCTCATCTCCACCATCTTCACCGACGTTTTTTCCTCTTCCGGGACACTTATACCAATTCTAAATCAAAGATGATATCGAGGCGGCAAGGAGGAGGCGACGAGACGTATTATACATACGTTGAGGAAGCCGACGACGCTGCTAACAAAGATAGCGCTTTGATTTAGAATTGGTATTAATCATCTGTCACGTTCTTTGTCGGTAAAGCATCGCCGTCCTCACGGAATTCTTCCA
>MNZP01000174.1 GCA_001873675.1 Syntrophaceae bacterium CG2_30_49_12
GCCCCTGGCGCTGACTGCTGAGCAATTAGTGGTTGGCAGCGTGGTTCTGGCGATGTCCTTTCCGTGTATTGCCACCTTTATTGTTCTGCTTAGAGAACTGGGGGTGGTAGGCATGGTGAAAGCAACAGGAATAATGATATCTGCCGCTCTAATAGTGGGGGGACTGTTGAACGTGGTCTTATAGATGGGTAATTTGAGTGTAACTACTCAGGTGTTTAGGCTGAAGACCGACGGCTGAAGTGTCCTAACAGTCTTCAGCCTTCAGTCTATCTACCTGAGTAGTTACACTAAATGTAGATAAAAAGATGAGCGAGGAGTGGGACATCATAAATATGGATAGGGACGATAATTCTGACCCGGATAAGATGATTGAGGAGATGCGGGCATCTATTATTGAGGATGCTCGGGAGACGTTCTCGGAAGAGGTTGTGAAGCGATGGCTAAATCCAAAGAACATCGGTAAGATGGAAGCTCCGGATGGAGTTGGGCGAATAACCGGCCCGTGTGGGGATACCATGGAGATATTTCTGAAGATTAGGAACGACAGAATAACGAATGCTTTTTTTATGACTGACGGCTGTGGGACTACCATAGCAACGGGAAGTATGGTGACGGATCTGGCCACTGGCAAGGAGATAAAGGAAGCGCTGAAGATAAGTCAGGAGGTCATCCTTGATGCATTGGGAGGTCTCCCTGAGGACAGCAAGCATTGCGCCCTTCTGGCCTCAAATACACTAAAGGAGGCTATAAAAGACTACTTAGCCTACAAAAGTGACCCGTGGAAGAGAAGTTACGGAAAATAATCCTTTGCCAATTCCTGTTGTGGTTCCGGAATTACCTGCTGCGGGAGGGGGGTGAAAGAACGTGCGCCAAAAAGTAATGATCCCAAAAGAGGTAGACAACATTATCTTCAGACCCATCGGGATAATTCATTCTCCCTATAAAACAAAAGAGGAGACACCTTGCCAGGGGTATAGATCCCACGAAGAGGGTGAGGTGGAAGTCTTTGAGGAGTTTGAGGAGGGCCTTGCCGATCTTGATGGTTTCTCCCATATTATCCTCCTGTATCTCTTCCATAAATCTGACAGCTACTCTCTTAAGGTAAAACCGTTTCTGGATGATAGTCTTCGGGGCCTTTTTGCCACCCGGCATCCCGGAAGGCCCAATCCCATTGGATTATCTGTGGTAAAGCTCCTTTCAAGGAGAAAGAATATATTGCGGATCGCAGAAACAGACATCCTGGATGGCACCCCCCTTCTCGATATCAAGCCCTATATCCCTCAATTTGATCAGAGGGAGAAGGTAGAGGTTGGCTGGCTTGAGGGTAAAAGAATTAACTTTCCGGAGAGGAGTTGCAGGCATTGATAAAAGAGAAATACTTTTTAAGAACCATTTTTGTAATGATCGTTCTCATGGGCGTCTATCTTTACAACGACCACGTTGCCACGAATTACCGGCACTCCAGAGATACGCAGATGCGGATGGCGATAGTCAAAACTTTAGGAGGGCCTGCCATACCGATCATTGCCCAGTGTTGCACTTCAAGAAATCTTTCCGAAGGGATATATGCCCGCCGTAGTGATCTACCCGGGGGATTCTGTTTTCATTCTGATTGCGATGTGGTTGCAACACCGGGGGTGCTTTCCGAAAAGGTCTATACACTCAAGGTAATTAAGAAGCCATGAGAATTGCCGGGCACATAAACCTCTGGCTGATGGCCTCTCAAAACCTGCGCCGCTGGCGGGGAAAATCTCTTGCCATTGTAATTCCGTTGATCCTCGTGATGGCCACCGCTTCCTTCATGATGTTTACGAGGGGTGGGTTTGTAAAGGATGCAGAGATAGCCAGGGGATTCCTTCCCGACGTCACCGTTCAGGGAATAGAGGCCGGGAGGGTGGGGAAGATTTCCCTTGCCATAAAGAAAAGGATCGAGGAGATACCCCATGTAAAACTGGTCATCCCGAGGGTCTGGGGATACCTTCCCCTGAAGATTGAGGGGACGGATGCTGCCTATACCATGATGGGGCTGGACCTTGAGCAGATGGTCTATGACGAGAAACTGCCCTGGACGATCGAAAAGGGCGCCTTTCTTGCTCCGGGAGATCGGAATAAGGCCGTCCTGGGTCAGGGGGTGGCCTTGAGTTTTAAGACCGATGTGGGGGAGAGATTTGTAGTCGAGGATACCGTTGATGTAGGGGAAAGGCTTTTAGTCGAGGATACCCTGGGGAACAGGGGTGAATTTGAGGTCGTGGGAGTACTGAACAATACCGTGCAAATCTATAGTACAGATCTGATTATTGTTTCTCTCGAGGATGCCAGATTATTCTTCGGGTATGGTGAAAATGAGGCCTCTGACCTTCTGGTCTATGCGGACAGTCCTGAAAACGTCGATCGGATTGCCTGGGAGATTGCCGGCTCTTTCAAAAATATACGGGTGTTGACCGCCAAAGCCCTGACCGATCTGGTAAAGGAGGCTTTTGGTCGCCGGGGAGGGACGTTTCAGGCGATGTGGCTGATACTGCTTACAACTGTCCTTCTCCTGGTCTGGGCACAGTCGGCCCACATCAGCGTGGATGTGAGCAAAGAGATCGGAATTTTAAAAGCCGTGGGGTGGCAGACGGGAGAGATCATCGAGATGAGGATGATGGAATCTCTGATTCTCGGTCTTGGCGGGACATCCATCGGGATTCTGGCCGGATTTCTCTATGCCTTGCTGGGCACGCCGGGGATATCCGGCTATTGTCTGGGGTGTGCCAGCGTCTATCCAAAATTTCCCGTGCCGGTAAACTGCGATTTTCAATCTATTGTGCTTCTCTTTATCCTCGGAGTTTTGCCCTTGATGGGGGTAAGCGCCATCCCGGCCTGGCTGGCAGGTGTTGTTGATCCGGATGAGGCGATAAGAAGGTGAGCGAGGGAGCAGGGGTTTTATGATCAGGGTGGAAAAGGCAACGAAAAGCTACCAATCGGGGAAGGTGAAGGTGAGGGCCCTTAACGATGTCTCCCTCGAAGTCAAAAAGGGAGAGATGGCGGTACTTAGCGGCCCATCCGGATCGGGCAAGTCCACCATGTTGAATGTCATCGGCTGTCTGACCAGGATCACAGGGGGGCGGCTCTGGCTGGCAGACCAGGAGGTGTCCCACTTTCCCGACCATTTCCTCGCTGCCATCAGGAGAGAAAAGATCGGCTTCATTTTTCAACAATTCAACCTCCTGTCAGGATACTCCACATGGGAAAATGTGTCTCTCCCCCTCTTACCGATGGGTATCTCGGAGAAGGAACGGAGAATCAGGGCCATGAAACTCCTCGAAGAGTTGAATCTTGAAACCAGGGCAGACTTTATGGCCAATGAGTTAAGTGGTGGTGAACAGCAACGGGCGGCCATTGCCCGGGCGCTGATCAACGACCCGGAGATTATTCTGGCCGATGAACCCCTTTCCAACATAGACACGGGACATGTCAGGATGGTTATTGATATCCTCAGAGAATTGAAAAAAAAGGGGAAAACGATTATCGTATCATCTCACGACACCCAACCCTCCATGGCCTCCCTTGTGGATCGGACGGTGTATTTTGCATCAGGGGAAATATCCTTACAAGAAGAATTGGGTGAGGAACTGTGATCCTCAATAACTATATCATAACCTATCTTGTCTGCTCATCTCTCTCCCTCGTCATAGGGCTTCTTGCCGCCGTGAATGGCTTTCTTGTCTGGAAAAAGTGGGATATCACGAACCCGGCAGATGAACAGTATCGTTTAGAGAAGAAGGTATATCTGATCATTACTATATTGTCCCTCGGGTTCTTCTTGCGCATCTTGATGACGCCCTTATGGTTCTGGACGCTTCATAGTATGATCATCTCTATCCCTGGCGCGATGTGTCTTGTGGGGGTGCATAACATCGCCGCACCTATTTCCTATATCGCAAGCGGCCTGAAACTGATTCTGCCTGCTCTTTATGGATACTGGCTCATCTTGAATCTATTAGACCGTTATGTGCCAACGCAACCTTTTATGAAGCAAAAGCTGATGTTTCTTACCCCATTGGGTATCTTGATCCTTGCTGAAACAATCCTTGATGCCTCTTTTCTCTTTTCGGTTCCCCCTCGCCAGGTTTCCTGCTGCACATCGCTCTTTGATGTCCCGAGAGAAGATATCCTTCAAATTGCTACTGAGTCTACCTGGATTTGGGTTGTTATCTTTTATATTCTGGCCTTCTTCATCTCAGGAGAGATAGTATATTTTCTCATCGCCCAAAAAAGGAGCGCCCTGCCTAACAGGGGAAGGTGGTTTGGGAAGAAATCGCTCATGTTCTTTGAAACACTGGCAATTCTCCTTCTTCTTGTTGTCTTTATCCTTGCCCTCCAGACGAGGATAAGCCCGCTCTTTTTGGGTCTTCCCTTTCACCACTGTATCTTTTGCCTGTTGCAGGAGGTTTGGGACGCCCCCCTCTTTTTCTTTATGATTTTCGTAGGTCTCACCCTGTTTTTGATCTATTTCTGGGTTGTATCTTCTGCAAATTACAGGGATGTTAATGAACTCTTAATGGAAGAGATGGTAAGGTTATTGAAATGGTCGGGTTACATGCTTGCCGGAGGGTTGATTATTTTATCCATACACCTGTTCCTGGCCCTTTAAACGCCTGCGGCCCCCCCCCTTTTGGAAAAGGGGGGCTGGGGGGGATTTTCAAGTGAAGGGATGGTAAATTATGAAACTGAGAAGAATTTTAGCCTTGACCCTGTGTCTTATTCTTTTCCCAGGTTTTTTTGCCCTTGCATCTGAGCGGTGTATTATGTGCGGGATGGATGCGGCCAAGAGCGAGACAAAATTTGTGGTTCAGGTAGCCACCGGTACCAGAGACGTCCCACCCGGCAGATATTCTTTCTGCTGCCTGCACTGTCTTGTCCTTTTCAAGGCCCGGCTGAAGGGGGGTAAAATTACCTCTATCATGGTCCGTGATTATAGTACGGTAACCGAGAAGTATGACAGCGGAGAGATGATCGAGGCAGGGAAGGCTTTTTACCTGGTGGAAATGGGGCTGCGCCCAAAAGGTTCGATGGTTCCGTTTATGTTGGCCTTTTCTCATCAGGAGACAGCAGAGAGATTTAAAAAGGCCTACGGGGGCAGGATATTGAACTGGGAAGAAGTTTGGAAATACACACAGGCCTGTGATTGAATCATGGGACTCCATAAACTCTAAAAATATGAGGAGGTCAGGACAATGAAAAGGATTTCGTTTCTGATTGTATTCTTACTGGTGTCTTGTTTTCTGGCAAGTGGAGCGGCTCTTGCGCAGGGGGATATAGAAAAGCATCCCTCATGCAAATACTGCGGGATGGACAGAAAAGTGTTCTCGCACAGCAGGATATATATCGAATATGACGACGGGACAACCGAAGGGACCTGCAGTATCCATTGTGCCGCAGTTGAATTTGCCCTCGCCATTGATAAGACGCCGAAAGCTATTATGGTTGGGGATTACAATACGAGAAAGCTTATTGATGCGGAAAAGGCTTTCTGGGTAATCGGCGGAGAAAAATTAGGTGTGATGACAAGGAGGGCAAAATGGGCGTTTGAGAGAAAGGAGGATGCAGAAAAGTTTATGAGGGAAAGCGGCGGCAAGCTTGCCCAATTTGAAGAGGCGATGAAGGCTGCGTACGAAGACCTCTACGAGGATACGAAGATGGTAAGGCAAAAGAGAAAAATGAAGAAGATTGAGAAGTTACACTGAAAGGAGTTTGGCATGTCTGATAGATTGAATGTAATCGTTGTGGGTGGTGTTGCATGCGGACCCAAGGCAGCTTCAAGGCTCAAAAGGTTAATGCCTGATGCCGAGGTCACGATGATCGAGAAGGACAGGATTGTCTCCTATGGAGCATGCGGGCTTCCGTATTATGTGTCGGGCGAGGTTGAAAGGATCGAAGAACTTATGGAAACCCCCGTGGGTGTTCAACGTACGCCCGCCTTTTTTGAGAAGGTAAAAGGGTTTAAAACGCTCACCGAGACAGAGGTGGTAAGGATAAACAGGACTGAAAAGACCGTTGCTGTGCTGAATTTACCGAGCCGGGAAGAGAAGACGATGAGTTATGATAAGCTTGTTCTCGCCACCGGTGGCCAGCCTTTTGCGCCCCCGATCCCTGGGATTGATCTGCCTGGGGTGGTTCAACTCCATCATCCTGATGAGGCCGTTTTAGTGCGTGAAAAGGTGGAACAGGGCAGGATAAAAAATCTGGTGATTATTGGCGCCGGCCTGATAGGGATTGAGATGGCTGAGGCCATGATAAAAAAGGGGGCAAAGGTCACCATTGTGGAGATGCTCGATTCTGTGCTCGGCGCCCTGCTCGACGAGGAGATGGGACTTCTGGCTGCAAAACCCCTGAAGGCTGCAGGGGTTAACCTCGTGCTGGGAGAGAGGGTGCAGGAGGTCCTCGGTGACGGGAAGGGGAATGTCTGCGGCGTAAAGACCGACTCAAGAAAGCTCGAGGCAGACTTTGTTATCATGGCCGTGGGTATGAGATCGGAAAGTAAACTTGCCCGTGAGGCGAAACTGGAACTGGACGGGAACGGCCATATCCTTATAAATGAATTCTGTCAGACCAGCGACCCGGATATATATGCCGGTGGTGACTGTGTTTCTAATTCCAATCCCCTTTACGATCCAGGCGAGAGATTATTTACCCCTCAGGGTTCCACAGCCAACAAGCACGGACGGATCATTGCCAATCATATCGCAGGCATGAAGGAAGCATTTCCCGGTGTTCTAGGCACGGTCATATGCAAGGCTTTTGATACCACAATTGCCCGCACGGGGATGACGGAGAAGGAGGCCGGGAGGTTGAAGCGTAATGTGGAGTCAATCCTCTGGACAGGAAACGATCTTCCTCATTACTATTCCGGAAGCAATCCCTTGTGCATAAAGATCGTTGTGGACAGAGAGAATCGCCAGGTCTTAGGATTCCAGGCTGTGGGGCAGGGTGATGTCTCAAAGCGGCTTGATGTGGTTGTTACATCAATCAGCTTTAGAGCTACGATAGACCAACTGGCATACCTTGATCTTGGTTATGCCCCTCCCTATTCACCGCCTCTCGACCCTATTCTCACTGTGGCCCATGTGATGCAGAACAAAATTGATGGGATCACACGCGGGATTTCTCCCCTTGAGGTGAAAAGGATGATCGATCGCGGCCGGGATGATTTTGTCCTCCTCGATGTAAGGTTACCAAAAGAATGTGAAGAGATGACGCTCCCTTATGAGGAAAAAACTGTATTCATTCCCCTTGGGGCGCTCAGGGAAAAGCTTGAGAGCCTCCCGAGAGACAAAAAGATCATCCCGTTTTGCAAGCTAAGCCTGAGGGGCTACGAGGCAGAGCGTATCCTGAGCGCCAATGGGTTTAAGGATGTGGCATTCCTGGAGGGAGGTGTCCTCGGGTGGCCATATGAAGTAAGGAAAAAGATGGGGGAAGAGATATGATGGGAAAAGAGAACCTTCACGTCCCGATAGGAGATGCGGAGAGGATCGAGATTACTACAGTTATAGACAACTATTCGGATCACACCCTTGCGATGACTGAGACGCCTTCGGAGATGATAAAGAGGGCCTCATGGGCGATGGAGGAGAGGATACCCGATGAGGCGCTCTTAGCAGAACACGGTCTTAGCTTATTGGTTAAGGTATTCAAAGGTGATAAACACCATAGCATATTATTGGATGCGGGCTGGTCGAGGATAGGGGTGCCTCATAATATGAGGATGTTAGGGATTAATGCTTCCCGGATAGAGGCAGTGGTGATAAGCCATGGCCATATGGACCATTTCGGGGCGCTCCTTGAGATCTTGTGGGATTTGGTTTCTCCTGATGTCCCCTTAATCATCCATCCCGATGCATTCCTGCCCAGAGTCCTTTCTCTGTCTTCGGGCAAGAGGATAAAGATGCCGAGACTCGATGAAGGGGAGGTTGAAAACGCCGATTCAGGATTGATAAAAACGAAAAGACCACACCCCCTCGCTTCAGGATTGGTGTTCTCCTTAGGAGAGGTTGAGCGGAACACTGACTTTGAAAAGGGTCTGGCTGGGGCCCTTATCGAAAGGAAGGGGGAATGGGAGCCGGATTTGATTATGGATGACCAGGGATTGGTAATGAATATAAAAGGAAAGGGGCTGGTCGTGATCACAGGCTGTGCCCATGCAGGAATAATCAATACCATAAGACATGCCCGGAAGATAACGGGTATTAATACGGTCTATGCTGTGATGGGAGGGTTCCATCTAACCGGACCTCAGTTCATGCCCATTACCGAGAGAATGATCCAGGAATTGAAGAAAATAAATCCATCGGTGATCGTTCCCATGCATTGTACCTGTTGGAGAGCAACAAATCTAATCGCAGAGGAGTTTCCAGATCAGTTTATATTAAACAGTGTGGGGACGACCTTTAGTTTTTAAGCGCTCTGGTTCATAAATTCGGTGACGTACTATGGTTCATGGTTCACGGTTCATGGTTTATGGTTGGTTGATCTCTAACTTTGAACCGGGAACCTCTGAACCTGAGATTGGAGGCATGATGAATCGCCTGGCGCTATACTTCCTCGGCCCCAGACAGGTATCCGTTCGGGAGGAACCGCTATCGCCGCCTGTCCCTGGTCAGGTCCAGGTGCAGACTATTCTCTCCGCCGTTAGCCCCGGCACGGAATTGCTGATCTACCGGGGACAGGCTCCCATCGGTCAGCCTGTGGATGAGGCTATCGCCGCCCTCTTAGGGACTTTTGACTTCCCGTTGAAGTATGGATACTCGGTTGTGGGGCGGGTGATCGCTATCGGGTCAGAGGTGGACGCTTCCTGGGAAGGGAAGCTGGTTTTTGCCCTTCACCCCCATGAGAGCCATTTTACTGCATCCCCTGCTGAGTTGATGCCGCTTCCGGATAACATCACGGTGGAAGATGCAGTTTTTCTGGCGAATATGGAGACGGCGATAAACTTTGTGATGGATGGGCGGCCGCTGATGGGAGAACAGGTGACAGTCTTTGGACAGGGTATCGTGGGTCTGCTTACCGTGGCGCTGTTGGCTCAGTTCCCCTTGGCCAGTCTGATAACTCTGGACTGTCACCCCCTGCGCCGCCACACTTCCCTTGGACTGGGCGCCCATGCCAGTCTTGACCCCATGGCTCCGGATGCTGTCGGGCAGACGAGGTCACTATTGCAGGGCGCCTGTCCTTACCCTGGCGCTGACCTGACGTACGAACTCTCCGGCGCCCCGGCTGCTTTAGACCAGGCAATCGCTGTGACCGGTTTCAACGGGCGGGTAGTGCTCGGCTCCTGGTACGGGCAAAAACGGGTTGACCTGGACTTAGGCGGACGTTTTCACCGCAGCCGAATTCACCTGATCAGCAGCCAGGTCAGCACGCTGGCCCCTGAGTTCACCGGTTGTTGGAGCAAAGCCCGCCGCTTTCAGGTGGCCTGGCAGATGCTCCACAAGGTGAAACCTTCTCATTGCATCAGCCACCGCTTCCCTATCACCCAGGCAAGAGAAGCCTATCGGCTTTTAGACGAAAGTCCCGGGGAAGCTATCCAGGTTGTATTAACGTACGGTTAACCCGTTGGCCCGTTTGCCGGTTTGCCGGTCAACTGGCCAACGGGTTAACGGGCCAACGGGTTAACGGGCCAACCGAATGCAAAATGGTATGTACACTATTGCCGTGAAACGAGATTTTATCGCCCAGCACTTTCTTATTGGTGGCGCATGGGGACCGGAAAATGAAAAGCACTCCCATCACTACCAGGTAGAGGTGCAGTTAGAAGGCGCAGCTTTGGATGAGCACGGCTATTTGATGGACATTGTAGATATTGAGGCCAAACTGGATACGCTGATAGCCCACTTTCGTGACTGGACTTTGAATGAGTTGCCCGAATTTGAGGGGATGAATCCGAGCATTGAGCATTTTTCGCGCATTTTCTGCCAGGTACTCAGGAAGCGCATTCAAGCCCCGGGCATAAGCGCGCTGAGAGTTAAGATTTGGGAAAACGCAAATACCTGGGCCTCCTATCGGCAGGAGCGATAATTGCGTGTAGGTCTATTAATTTACGGCGCTCTGGAGACGATCTCCGGCGGCTATCTCTATGATCGTAAGTTGGTTAAGTACCTGCGCCGCCAGGGGGATGATGTGAACATCATCTCTCTGCCCTGGCGCAATTACGTCCGCCATTTAGGGGACAATCTCTCGCTTTCCTGGCTCCATCGGTTGGGGCAGCTTCCTCTGGACGTCCTGCTTCAGGATGAATTGAATCACCCTTCGTTCTTCCTGCTCAATCGGTGGCTGCGGGCGCGGGTCGATTATCCTATTGTTTCGATCGTCCATCATCTGCGTAGCAGTGAGGAACGTCAGACCTGGCAGAACAGGTTCTACCGCTGGGTGGAGCGATATTATCTGTCAACTGTGGACGGTTTTGTCTTCAACAGCCAGACAACACGCCGTGCGGTAGAAAGCCTGACAGGAGAAGAGCGGCCTGCGGTCATGGCTTATGCTGCGGCAGACCACTTATCTTCCGAGATCACGGAGGAGGAGATCGCCGCGCGGGCAAGGCAACCCGGGCCCTTGCGGCTTATCTTCTTAGGCAACGTGATCCCCCGCAAGGGACTGCATACCCTTCTAAGTGCGCTTTCGCAACTCCCCGGGGATGATGGGATTTTGTCCGTGGTGGGTAGCCTGCACGTAGATAAGTCCTACGTCCGGGCGATCCGCCACCAGGTGAGTGAGCGCGGACTAACAGAACGGGTGCAGTTTTTAGGCGCGCTTTCCGATGATGCCCTCATTGCCCGGCTGAGACAGAGTCACCTGCTGGTAGTGCCATCTTCCTACGAGGGCTTTGGTATCGCCTACCTGGAGGGAATAGGGTTTGGCCTGCCTGCGGTTGCGACCACTGCCGGTGCGGCGGGGGAGATCATCACTCATGGAAGGGACGGCTTCCTGATACCGCCGGGAGACACTAAAACCCTTGCCCTATACCTGAGCGAGGTGAGCCGGGATCGCGACCGGTTGTTGGCAATGAGTTTGGCTGCCCGTCAACGGTATGTGACCCATCCCACCTGGGAGGAGACAACAAAACGCATCCGCACGTTTTTGCAAGCATTCGTGGAGAAGTGATGCCGATACCTGAAGATTATCCATTTACACGTTATCTTGCTGCCAAGAAAAGCGTAGATGACCGCGCCCTGAACTACCATGTCCGGCAAAGCCTGGTGCAGGCTTTGCCCCTCGCCGCCCCAGAGGCCCCCTTGCTGATTCTGGAAGTGGGCGCCGGAATCGGCACGATGCTGGAGCGGATGCTGGAGCAGGGGCTGTTGACCTATGCCACCTTTACCGCTATTGACGCTCAGGCCGAGAACATCGCCGAGGCCAGGGAGCGACTGCCGAGTTGGGCGGGCGACCGGGGGTTTAAGGTTAGAGAAACCTCTCAAAAGGGACTGTTGCTTGAGCAGGAAGGACACCGGGTAGCTATTGAGTTGGAGGCGATTGACCTGTTTGATTTTCTTACCCGTGAGCGAGGCTGCCGCCGGTGGGACCTGCTTATCGCCCATGCCTTTCTGGACTTGGTGGATATTCCGGCTACCCTGCCCATTCTCTTTCCTATCCTGCGGGAGGGGGGGCTCTTTTATTTCACGATTAACTTTGATGGCGTAACCATCCTGGAGCCAGTAATAGACCCGCATCTGGATGAACTTATCGTGTCTCTTTACCACCAGACGATGGATGAGCGTCTTGTGAACGGTAAAATTTCGGGGGGTAGCCGTGCCGGTCGTCGCCTGTTTACCTGCCTGAAGGATGCCGGGGCTCAAATTCTGGACGCTGGTGGTTCGGATTGGGTGGTCTTCTCCGGCCCTGCCGGTTACCTTGGGGATGAGGCTTGGTTTCTTCATTTCATCATCCACACTATCCACGGAGCTTTAGAAAAACATCCTCAAATGGATGCGGCCCGCCTTGCTGCCTGGGCAGCCCGGCGCCACGCCCAGGTTGAAAGCGGTGAGATCGTTTGTATTATCCATCAACTGGACTTTGTCGGGCGAGTATCAGCAGGAGGTTACCTATCTGCCTAACGGTAAATATTCGGTTTGCCCGTTAGCCGGTTAACCGGTTAGCCGGCCAACGGGCTAACTGAAATGAAGAATCAGGAGGTAACTTAAGATGAAGATCGCTGTCTGCGGAAAAGGAGGAACGGGGAAGAGCACCCTTTGCGCTCTTCTTGCCGGAGAGTTTAAAATTGCGGGCATGCGGGTAGTTGTTGTTGACTCCGATGACTCCAACTCAGGGCTTCATTGGATGCTGGGATTCCCGATGCGGCCCGCCCCTCTCATGGATTTTGTCGGCGGGAAGAAGGAGATCCGGGACAAGATGGCAGCCAGATTCAGAGAAGGTCTGTCGGAACCTAAGATGTCAATTATGCTTCAGGATACTATCCAAATTGAAGACATCCCCGGGGATTACATAGTTGAAGGCGCTGAAAAGCGATTGCGATTAATCACTATCGGGAAGATCCAGCAGTCCCTTGAGGGTTGCGCCTGTCCCATGGGCGTTTTGAGTCGTGAATTCCTCAAAAAGCTCAATTTGAGTAATAATGAAATAGTGATTGTAGATATGGAGGCCGGCATAGAACATTTTGGGCGTGGCGTAGAGGATAGTGTGGATGCTGTGATTGCTGTGACAGAACCTTCTCTGGAATCAATTAATCTGGCCGAAAAGATAAAGGATCTGTCTTCAGGGGCAGGGGCGCGATTTGCAGGGGTTGTATTGAACAAAGTGGGCTCTGAGAGCATTTACGAGAAGATGAAGGAGGAGCTTGAGAAGAGAAGGCTCCTGCTCCTGGGGAAGATTTCCTTCAGTGAGGGAATTGTTGAGGCATGCCTTAAGGGGCAATCTCTGGAGTTGGTTTACACAGGGGATGAGGCAAGGAAAATAGTTGAGAAACTCCAAACTGACCTCGCCCGACTTTCCCAAAACTTTGT
>MNZP01000004.1 GCA_001873675.1 Syntrophaceae bacterium CG2_30_49_12
TTCAGGCGATTTTGAGCCCATGGCCCGGGTTGAGCGGAAACACTTTGAGGCAGCTTTTAAACTGAAGGTAAAGAAGATCGTAATGGGTGAATGCGGTCATGCCTTTCGGGGGGCTGTCTATGACGGGCCCAAGTGGCTGGCCTGGAAGGAGCCGCCTGTACCGGTGATTCATGCCGTTCAATTTTACTATGAACTGATCAGGGATGGAAAGATAAAGATAGTCAAGAAATTTGAACAGCCCATCACGGTTCAAGACCCATGCAATATTGTGAGGGGCAGGGGTCTGGGGGAAAGACTTCGCTATATTATGCGGGCCACCTGTGAAGACTTTAGAGATGTTTCTCCCCGATATGAACACAACTACTGCTGTGCTGCCGGGGGAGGGGTAATTAACTGTGGCCCGCCCTGGAAAAAAACCCGTGTGGAGGGCAACAGGATCAAGGCAGATCAACTAAAGGCCACAGGCGCCGAGATTGTTGTTACCCCCTGCCATAACTGCCATAGCGGTATTGAAGATATAGTAAATTATTATAAGCTCGGGATGCATGTTAAGTTTTTCAGTGAGATCCTGGTAAACGCCATGGAGATTCCCGAGGAACTAAAAGCCTGAGAGGACAAGAAGGAAGAGGGAATGAACAGGAAACTCTTTACTTTCATTGTTTTAATAGGGATATGCACATACTGTTTCTTCTTGTTTAGAGAGACAGGGAAGATCTGGTCTGCGGAGTATAAGGCGGGGAATGCGGTCGCACGTCCCATCTTCATTTCGGACACGGATATGTTCAAAGAATTGGAACGGCCCCCGGTGGGATTCTATCATGACAAACATACAGTTGCTCTGGAGAAAGAAGGCTGTGGTGTCTGCCACCTTCAAGATGAGAAAGGGAGGTTTATCTTTAAATACCCTAAGTTGAGAGATGAGAAGACCAGACAGAGCCTTATGAATTCATACCACGACAACTGTATAGGCTGCCACAGGGAAAGGGCAAAGGCCGGCAAAAAGTCCGGCGCAGTGACCTGCGGGGAATGCCATGTTGTGAAAAAGGGATACGAAGAGTGGTTACGTCCGGTGGAACTTGACCATTATCTTCATTATCAGCATGAAAAGGCCCTGGATAAGAAATGTGAGCTCTGCCATCATCTCTATAATGAAGAAGAGAAGAAACCGATTTACAAGAAGGGAACAGAATCATCCTGTAGAGATTGTCATCGGGGAAAAGAAGGGGGGAAAACAGCATCTTTCAGGAAGGCGGCCCATGCAGATTGCATAAATTGCCATATGGAACACAATAGAGAAGGCAAGACGGCAGGTCCTTCTAACTGTAAAGGATGTCATGTTGAAATGAAGCAACGGACAATCAGCGAAATGCTGGCTGTTCCCCGGCCGGAACGAGGTCAACCGGATAAAGTCATCATCAGTAGTGAAGACGCCAGGATGAAAGGAGTTCCTTTTGACCACAGGTCGCATGAAAGCTATACCCGTTCATGCCGAACCTGTCACCACAAAACCCTCAATAACTGCAAGACATGTCATCCTCTGAAAGGGAGCGCAAAAGGGAATAAAGTCGCCTTGGCAGATGCTTATCATAGGGCATCCTCAGGACGTAGTTGTGTCGGTTGCCATGAGTCTAAGAAGTCGGAACCAAACTGTGCCGGCTGTCACCATTCAATAAAAGGCGCTCTAACAAATGGATACTGTCTCGTTTGCCATAGCGGGTCTTCCAGGGAAGATCAAGCCGTGCGAAGACTTGAGACTCTAAACGCCTCTCTGCCGGAAATGGCGCCCGAAGTGATAGATATCGGTGTCTTAAAAAAGAAATATATGCCGGTTCGGTTTCCTCATCTTGCCCATGTCAGGAAGTTATTTGAGATTTCGAATAGAAACAGGTTAGCCAATTATTTCCATGCCGATAAAGCCGCTATCTGTGCGGGGTGCCACCATTACACTCCCATTGAACATAAAAGCCCTCCTCCATTCTGCAGAGACTGCCATAATGTCTCCTTTGACCTCCAGGATTTGAAAAAACCGAGACTTGTTGCAGCTTATCATCTCCAGTGTATAAACTGTCACAAGAGGATGAAACTAAAACCTTTAAAATGCACTGATTGTCATGCTGAGAAGCTTATGGATAAATCGTTGTCTCACAAAAACCGGTCTATTAAAGTGAGGTAGTTCGTATTGTTAACACGATAAGGAGAAGTGCGATGGACAGGAGGGAATTCCTGAAGACGATAGGAATAGGGATAGGAGGGGTTGCCTGTGGAGATATTCTGATACCTTCTATTGTCAAGGCCCAAAATGCTTTTGGGGGCAACGAATTCTTCGGTGTTCTCGTTGATACAACCCGATGTATTGGCTGCATGCGGTGCGAGATGGCGTGCGCCGAGGCGCATAACTTGCCCCTGCCTGATATCTCCAATGATTCTGTATTTGAAAAGAAACGGAATACGACAGAGACCCGGTGGACCGTTGTCAACCGCTATGAAACTGAGAAGGGAAAGATTTTTGTAAAACAGCAGTGCATGCACTGCAATCAGCCTGCCTGTGTTGCGGCATGTCTTGTAAAGGCCATGAAAAAGAGAAAGGAAGCTCATGTTACCTGGGACACAAATTGTATAGGTTGCAGGTTGTGCATGGTCTCTTGTCCTTTTGACATGCCAAAGCTTGAATACAATAGTCCTCTTCCCAAAATTCAGAAGTGCAATCTCTGCTGGGATAGGTTCCAGGAAGGAAAACTTCCTGCCTGTGTTGAAGCGTGTCCAGTGGAAGCATTGAAATTTGGTGCGAGGAGGGACCTTTTGGATGAAGCCAATAGTCGGATCTTTCAAAATCCCCATAATTATGTCCACCACGTGTATGGTGGGCATGAAGTGGGTGGCACATCATATATCTATCTTTCAGCAGTTCCTTTTGAACAGATAGGTTTCCGGGGAGACCTCGGAACAACCCCCTATCCGGAATTTACCACCGGTTTTCTTCACGCTGTTCCCTTCGTGGACGTCCTCTGGCCTCTAATTTTGCTGGGGATAAACCGTGCAATAAGACGAGAGGAAGATTAATATAATTAAATGGGGATGACCAGATGAACGGAAAAACGGCAACAATAGAGAGCTTTAAAGATTTTATGATCTTTATACGCAGTGAGTTGAAGCCAAAGGGAAGGATATTCACGATCTTCAATGTAATTTCTGCCCCTATAATCCTTCTCGGCGCAATTCTCATTGTCTATCGTCTTGCAAAGGGATTGGGCTGGCCTGTCACCAACCTTTCCCAGGACTTTCCATGGGGAATATGGATCGGATTTGATGTTATGACAGGTGTTGCGTTTGCAGGGGGAGCGTACGTCCTTACCTTCGTAGTCTATGTCCTTGGAGCGAAAAAGTATCATCCAATAATAAGGGCAACGGTTCTTAATGGCTTCCTTGCCTATGTCTTTTACACGGGTGCGATCTTCCTGGACTGTGGCCGTTGGTGGAACATAGTCAACCCGATGATTGGAAATGAATTCGGGGTGAATTCTGTCCTGTTTCTCGTTGCCTGGCACTTCCTGCTTTACACGTTAGCAGAACTGGTTGAATTCTCTCCAGCAATTGCAGAATGGCTTGGTTGGAAGAAGATCAGAAAAATCCTCGGCTCACTGACCCTGGGGGCAGTGATATTCGGGATCACCCTCTCCACCCTCCACCAATCAGGCCTCGGGGCCTTAGTTATGATGGCAAAATGGAAGATTCACCCCCTATGGTACACCGAGTTTATCCCTGTACTATTCTTTATATCCAGCATCTTTGCAGGACTTTCGATGGTAATATTCGAGGGAACGATAAGCCACAGGGTATTCAGCCAACAGATAGACGAAGAGCATCACAGAACCTATGACGATATATTAGTAGGACTTGGGAAGATATGTGCGGTTGCCATGGTTGGTTATTTCTTCCTGAAGGTTCTCGTCTTTATCCACGGTAAGCATTGGTCGCTCATAAATACCCCTATGGGGTACTGGTATCTCCTGGAATTGATCGGACTTGTACTTATCCCCTGCCTTATCTTTGTCCAGGGTGTAAAGGATAGAAATCTCCTTTCCATCCGTGTTGCCGCCATCCTTACGATGGCCGGTATTATTATCAATAGATTAAACTACGTTTTTATTGCCTATAAATGGTATATACCTATGAGCGAAAGGTACTTCCCCACCTGGATCGAGATTGTCATAACGCTCGCCATCGTATTTGCAGAGATATGGGTATTCAGGTGGATTGTAAATAGGATGCCGGTCCTGAAGGAATCACCAGAATGGGCAAGAGAAGAATAGGGTGTAAGACCAAAGAATAAGAAGAGGAGATGACGCAATGGAGGGCTTCACGTATATAGACATCTTTGCGACAGAGGGCATAGAATATTTGGTTGTAATTGTTTTTCTCCTACTTATCATTCCATTCTGGATGTTCCTGAATAGATAGGTCTACCGCTGGAATTCGGAGAAAGGAGGAAAAAGAATAAGTCCTGAGTGAATAAGTTCGTAATTGAACTTATGAATCGAAGGACTAAGGTAGCCGCAACCTTCAGGTTGCGTTATTCGCAGGCTAAAGCCTGCGGCTACCAATTTTTACCCCCCGTAACTGAGGGATTATCAGATGACTTGTTTTTGGTCTTGATACTTCGAAATGAAGTGTTTATTATGTTGTTAAAGTAGTTACTTAAGGGGGGGGGTCATATGGGTATAATAACTGCCAAGGAGTTGAAGCAAAGGACTGGAGAGGTTATAAAGAAGGTCAGATCAGGTGAACGATTGACTGTTACATACAGGGGGAGGCCTGGCTATCATCGCTCCACCAGAATGGAAGAGAGGAAAACCTTAGAGGAATTGAGGCCATTTAAGGAGGCATGGAGGGATATTGAGGAAACTCTCCAGAAGACAAGACCGAATAATGCTATGAAAAAATTGGTTTTAGGGTTGTTTTTAGGGATTTGTTTGTATTGTCTCTCTATACCGGTGCCCTGTTATGCAGTGGAGGTGGCTCCCAGGATTTCGGATAGGGAAATCATTGAATCTCTGACTCGATTGGAGGAAGGTGTTAAAGCTAATAAAGAAATTATGGAGACATTGCGAACTGATATGGGGGCATTGCGAACTGAACTGCTGGGTTTTATGAAGTGGGGCTTTGGGTTGCTTTTGAGCGGGATGTTTATCCTTGTTGGCTTCATTCTTTGGGATCGTCGGAGTGAAAAGATACTTGACAACTCCGCCTAAAAATAGTTAAATAGCTTCGCATTGAACTTCTTAACATTACATTACTCAAAAAGAGGAGGATGGGGATGGGAAAAAAGATAATGGTCATTGATGATGAGCCTGATGTAATTACCTATCTGACTACTCTCCTGAAGGAAAATGGCTACGAGACTGACTCGGCCAGGGATGGTGTGGAGGGGCTGAAGAAAATAAAAGAGAATAGACCGGACCTCGTCTGTCTGGACATATTGATGCCTGAAAAATCCGGCATAGGCCTCTACCGAGAGATCAAGAAGGATGAGGGATTGAAAGGGATTCCCGTGGTCATTGTAACAGGTTTTAGGGGGGATGAGCATCCTCTTATGGATTTTAAGGACTTTCTTTCCAAACGATCTGTACCCGGGCCTGAGGGATACATGGAAAAACCAATCGACAGACAGAAATTTCTTGAGATCATTGAGAAGAACTTAGGCTGAGGAGCAGGCATAATTCACAGGTCGGCTGTAGACGGGCAAATATAATACAGCTTGTTTTTTATCCATCATCCCGTCCTTTTCGTTAAAGAGGAACGAAAAGGACGGGGGTAGCGGTCCCGGCTAGATCTCGGGCCATTCGATGTATGGTTCTTTTATGTCCACCATCGCGTTGACAATAAATTCAACCAACCCCGTGTAAGATATGCCGCACTTTTCCCACGCATTGTAATAATTGAATATCTCCCTAATTGCGCCTTTACAATTCGAACAGGGGGCACATACCATTTTTTTAATACCGGGGTCTATAACGTCCTGAAAGGCCTCGAGTATCTGTTTGAATTTCATTCTCCCTGAGATACTTGACCGCCAGTTGGGAAAATTCATGGAAGACATGATGGCAAACCCACTTCCGCCGCCGCAGCAGTAATTTCTGACACCATGGGGTTCCATCTCCCTGAACTGGGGACAGATCTTACGGATGATATTTCTCTGGGGCTCCACCACGCCCATGAGTCTTACCATATTACAGGGATCGTGCAGCGTGACGGGAAAGTCGTTTTTCTTCGGATCGAGGTTGAGTTTCCCGTTGCATACAAGGTCTTCCAGCAGTGTCATGGAACTTTCTCTCGGTATATTGATTTCCTCGTTGATAATACGATCGGCAGTAACGGAGATGGCCTTATGAGCATGACCGCATTCTCCGATAACGATCTTTTTTACGCCGAGCTTCTTTGCAATCTGGGCATGCTTTACCGCCACTCTGGCAAACTGGACATCATCATACCACAGGCCGTAATTGACCGCATCATACCCCACGAGATCAGTGGATAGTGTCCAGTTTAAACCCGCCGCCTCGAAGATGATGGCAAAAGCCATGGGATTCTCCGGCCATGACAGGTACTCACCGGCATTGTGGATGAGCAGAATATCCGCCCCCTCCTTATCCAGTGGGAATTTTATAGAAAGCCCCGTTCTTTCCTTGATGTCGTCTTCAAGGAATTCGAGGGTATCTTTTAAGGCCACGGGCATCAAACCGGTGCTTGATCCCTTCTTCAGGTGCTGAACGGAACCGAGGGTATGGATTTCTGCGGCGGCTATGCCCATTTCCTGGCTGAAGATTTTTCTCAACTCGTGGGTTATCAGGCCGTTATCCACACCGATCGGGCAGGTCTGGGCGCATCTCCGGCACAGGGTACACCGGTAGGCAAGTTCGGCCAATCTGGCTACCGTTGTCCAGTTGAGTTCGATATCGTTGCCCGCAATTTTTGCAAAGAGTTTCCCCCCCCTTTTCAGATACTTGTTCGCTATCATCCGCAGGGCTTCAGACCTGTAAGTGGGACGGTATATATCTTTCTTACCGCTTGAGACATAGATGGGACAGGCGTCATTACATGTCTGACATTTGGCGCAATACTCCAGGGAGAGGGTGAGAGGCTGGAGAAACGTCCAGTTATTCTCCTTCGTGAGCAATTTTTCGAGGCCTGAGAGGAATTTCCTGACAAGTTCATCCTCTTCCTCTTTTGTCGCCGGCTTAGGTATACTAACGGCAAGGACACCATCAAGGGATGCCTCGTATTTCTTTTTCTGGTCCTCTGTGAGTCTTTTAAAGGCCGGCTCATCTTCCCCCTTATCGTAGGGATAGGGTAATTTCATAAAATCTGCCGGATCAAGTTCAACCATCTGTTCCGATGGTCTGCTGATATCTTTGGGATTTATCTTTTCTGCCTTCATCATTTACTCAACCTCCTCTGTAGCGGTCTCAGCCCACGTTTTGCCGGCCTTGATATGGGGCGCTGACCAGTTTTGTCTGTAGTTTAAGACTTGCTTCACTTTTGCTTCTATGGCGCTTCCCCGTAAGTTCCTCTCATCATCCCAGCGCACCTTATCCCACATGAAATACTTGGCGAAGAAGTGCGTCATGTGTGTAAACGGGAGATACATGAAGAAAAGGGAGAGAAGAATTATGTGTGCCAACGCCAGAGGACTCTCAATAGTTGCAGGATTGAAGGTAATCACGCCCTCCAGGTAATCACGGAAGATGACAAATGAAGGGTCAGAAGAAGACCAGGCTAGCAAACCGGTCAAAAAGATAGCCAGGATAAATACCAGGTTAAAATAGTCCTTGGGTGCGGCAAACGCACGGAGGTCGCCGTCGAAGGTCCTCAGGATGAGTAAACCAATACAACCCGCAGTCCCCAGTACAAAACCGACGGCGCCAAAAATGACGGCGAGGGACTGAAGAAAGGTTGCGGGGACACTTTCCGGAGATAAGCCGGCGATATTAAGTATCGCACCGATTAAGAGCAGCGCTAACCAGCCGATTACCAGGTACATCCCGAAGTGGAAAGGAAATGATGCCCACCAGAGCTTTCTGTTGTCATGGTAAAGCCCCCTCACAAAAAGAATCTCCGGAACCATGAACTTAATCTGCCCGATAAAGGACTTTTCGATAGGCTTCTCCCACCAATTCAATTCCTCAAAGTAGGATCCCCCGTACTCGCGTCCCTTCTCATGGGGAATGGGATAAAGCTCCCATCTTACATGGATCGGCATTCTCAGGTACTTTACAACTTTCGTCAGAATACCCAAGACAAAAACTGCAACGGCCAGATAGGACAGTAACTGCAATAACATTCTCACACCTCCTGTTGACACTAATGTACAGTTTATTTTAAGGACAGCCGGGCTGCCCTTCTTGTCAAAAATCCTTTGGCTTCTTTTCCTCTGATAATCTTGAAGGAAGATCACCGAGGCTGATGCTTTCCCCTTGGGCAAGGATGTGGGCATGTTGGATGACATTCTCCAGTTCCTTTATGTTTCCAGGGTAGTGATACCTTTGAAGAGCCCGAAGGGCATCTAAATCAAAATCCTTCACCGTTTTTTCACCCCTCTCGTTCAGGTAACGTATATGCTGATAGGCCAGAAAGATAATATTCCCCCTTCTTTCCCGGAGGGGAGGCAGTTGAATCTGAAAAACGTTTATCCGGTAATACAGGCTCTCTTTAAATTTGCCTTCCCGGACACGGTTCTTCAGATTCTTCTCTGTCGCGGCGATGAGCCGGATGTCCAGGGACTCCGGCCTCTGTGCCCCTAAAGGCATGTAGTGCCCGTCTTCGAAAGCCCTGAAGAGCATGACTTGAACACGGAAGGGAAGAAAATCTATTTCATCGAGAAAAAGAGTTCCCCTTTTTGCCATCTCCATCCGTCCGATGCAATCTTCCTGAACCCCATGGAGGCTATTGGCTCGGCAGCCGAATAGTTCGGTTATCAGTATCTCTTCGGAAAAAGCGCTGCAACTGACCTTAACAAGTGGGTATCTATACCGTTTGCTGAGTTTATGGATAGTCGCGGCAATCAACTCCTTTCCGGTGCCACTTTCACCCTCAAGCAAAACCGGCGCATCGCTTTCGGCAAGATCGGGAAGAAGGGAGAATATCTTCTTCATTCTTCTGTCTTTTCCTAATTTTTTGCTCAACTCATAAGATGTTTTCTTGGTTTCAAGACGTTGAGGTAGCATGTTTCCCCTTCATTTTTGCTTTCATCAAGAAACACAATGTAACAGGATATAACTAGCAATAAACATGCCAGTTAGAAGATATGTTTATAACTATTTATTTTTATTGGCTATTAATGAATAGGAGGAAAATGGGGGTGATGTTAGAAGAAAATATCGTTACAATATGTTGCAAAGGAAGTAAACATTTTAGCTCGATATATTGTAATTTTCCATACTTATATCATGAAACATTTAGAAACAAAATGGGTGTCTCACTTTATTACCCGGGGTTAAGGAACGAGTTGAAACTTTTTCAATTTCCGCCAGAGGGTTGTCCTGCTGAGTTCGAGGGCATGCGATGCCTTTTCCCGATTCCACTGGTACTTACGAAGGACATCAAGGATAGAATCCCTTTCCATCAGTTCCAGCTCCGACAGGGGCGCCGCAGCCGGCGATACTCTAATTTTTCTCCTGTTATTATCAAACAGGTAAGATGGAAGGTGTTCCACTTCTATAATGTTCTTTTTGCACAGAATGACTGCATGTTCGATGATATTCTCCAATTCCCTGATATTACCCGGAAAATCATGGTTAAAGATGATTTCATAGGCACGGCTGGAAATCCGCTTCACGTTCCTGTTCATCTTTTTGTTGAACTTTTCTATAAAATGTTCTGTCAGCAGAGGGATGTCTTCCTTTCGCTCCCGGAGGCCGGGTATATCTATCTGCATCACGTTGATCCGGTAGTAAAGGTCTTCTCGAAAAAGACCTTCGGCAATCCGCTTAAACAGGTCTTTATTGGTGGCGGTAATTACCCGCACATCCGCCCTGAATGCTTCCGTGCCTCCCAGGGGGTAGTACTCACCGTCCTGGAGGACTCTCAGGAGCTTGACCTGAAGTTCGTAAGAGAGATCCCCGATTTCATCGAGAAACATGGTGCCCCCCTCTGCCATGGAAAACATGCCGGGTTTGTGCTGCCTGGCATCTGTGAAGGCGCCCTTCCGATATCCAAATAGCTCTGATTCCATCAGAGTATCCGGAATGGCGCCGCAATTAACGGTGATGTAAGGTTTGTCCTTTCTTCTGCTCAGGTCATGGATCGCCCGGGCGATTAATTCCTTGCCGGTACCGCTCTGGCCATAGATAAGAACGGTCGAATCGCTGACGGCAATATCCTTGATATGGTTGAAAATAGTTAGCATCCTGGCATTTTTACTGATGATATTTTTGAACGAATAAATCCCGTTCAGCTCTGTTTTATAAGCCTTTATTTCTGAGAGGTCTCGAAAGGTCTCCACGGCGCCTATAGTTTCACCTTTTTTGTCTTTTATGGGAGCCGTGCTGATAGTTACCGGTATTTCCCGTCCTTCGCGGGTAATGATATTTACCTCAAAAGCAACACCTTTTCCTGAGGTCATGGTCTTCTTTAAAGGGCAATTGGGTCCCTGACAGAGAACAGTCTTAAAGATCTCATAACAGGGACGTCCCAGGGCCTCTTCTTTGGTGAAACCTGTAATTCTTTCCGCTGCCCGGTTGAACCAGAGTATTTTATATTCTCTATCAACTGTAAAGACCCCATCGGCAATATTGTCGAGGATCGTCCTGCAGGGCGCAGGACAGTCTTTTCCCATGCATTCCATGGCATGATGAAAACAATACTCAAACTGTTTTGTCATTTTCTGTTTATAACATTTTCCCCAAAGAAAATCCAGCAGAGAAAAAACTTAATCCTTGAAAAGACTTTTGAAAAATGGTAATTAAAACTACCTTGTCATTTCGGCTTTATTCCGGCCACGACGGAGCGTGGCCCTCCAGTGTGTCATTCCGAGCAGCGCGAGGAGTCTTACTCTTACGCTCAGGGCAGGCTCCGGGAAAAATCTTAAGAGGTGGAGGTAATTGCAAAAGTATTGAAATCAAACGGAAAATGACAGAGATCTTGACAAGAATCATGTCCTCGAAGGGGTATCGAGAGCTTCTGTTCTTGAAAACTTTGGCGAGTCTCTCCTGATCATTGATCCGGAATTCCGGATCGCCTATTTCAATAGAAGAGCCGAGGAAATTACAGGGTTCCCTCGGAAGGAGGCGTTGGGAAAACACTGTTATGAAATCCTGCGTCTTGCCAACTGTGATGAGGAATGCCCTGTCCAGGGGATGATGGAAAGAGGGGAAAGCTTTATTGATTACAGCTCAGAATTGCTCCGCAAGGATGAGGCTTCGATTCCTATTGCCATCCGCTTTTCCATACTCAAGAATTCAGCGGGGTCTCTTTCGGGAGGGATTATTGCCATCCGTGATATGCCTACCAAATACCGGCTTCCTGACTCTTATAAATCAGCCTATTCGTTTCAGGGAATTATCAGCAACAACAAGAGAATCCTTGAGATCTTTGAAATTCTCCCCGACATAAGCCGGACAGATGCCTCTGTTCTGATCCAGGGAGAAAGCGGTACGGGAAAAGAGCTTTTTACCAATGCCATCCATAACCTGAGCCTTCGCCAGAAGAAGCCGCTTATCAAGGTAAATTGCGCTGCCCTTCCCGAGACCCTTCTCGAATCAGAATTCTTCGGTTATGTAAAAGGGGCATTTACAGATGCGAAGAAGGATAAGCCGGGGCGGTTCCAATTGGCCGAGGGAGGAACCATCTTTCTTGACGAGATCGGTGATATTTCTCCTTCCCTTCAGGTGAAACTCCTCAGGGTGGTTCAGGATAAAGAGTTTGTACCCCTGGGGGGAAGCAAAACTGTCAAAGTAGACGTGAGAGTTATCTCCGCTACGAACCGTAATCTCGAGCAGTTGGTCAGAGAGGGGAGATTTCGTCAGGATTTGTATTACAGGCTAAACGTTATAAAACTGGAACTTCCCAGCCTTCAAGAAAGGCAGGAGGACATCCCCCTCCTCGTAGATCATTTCATCAAAAAATTTAATCAGAAGAATCAGCGATGCATTGAAAAACTTTCCCGTAATGCCATGGAGATTCTGATACAGTACAATTTCCCCGGTAATATCCGTGAATTGGAAAATATCCTCGAACATGCCTACATCATGTGCAAGGGAAACATCGTATTAAAAGAACACCTGCCCTCTTACATCATGGGGATTGAAAGCGAACTGGAGAAGGCCGCTCTCGAGACCGGCTCAAACCTGATGAGGGAGGTAGAGACCGATACGATCCTTTCTACCTTAAAAAGACATAATTGGAATAAGATCAAGGCTGCTTCCGAGTTGGGCATCCATCGGACCACCCTGTGGAGGAAACTCAAGATGATGGAACCTTGAGGTCACTGAATCCTACCCCTGGCGCCTCTAATAGAGAATGTTGCATGGTTATGTTGCAATATGCAACACCAGTTGTTTTTATCTATTTTCCCTTAATTTCTCAATATTCTGATTCTTTTCTTAATTGTTCCGTTTAAAGTCGTTACTTTCATCTCTCTTGAGTTGCCAATTGCAACCTATTTCCCCTCCTTCCTTCCGTCCTCCCGTGATTGTCAGCAAGAATTAATATAATAAAAACAGCGTGTTTTAGAGTCTTGTCAACTGTGGCACATATATTGCTTTGCTCTACCCAGAGCAGTAAATACACGTTTTGGAGGAAACATGAGTGAGTTTTTGCGAATCTTAGAGAATGAGGTACAGATTGTAGCCCTGGCTTTCATGGGAACAGTTTACATCCTCCGCTTGATTTGGATGTTCAAATTCAAGGCCGGCAAAGAG
>MNZP01000207.1 GCA_001873675.1 Syntrophaceae bacterium CG2_30_49_12
TAAGGTAAAATCATTTTTCCGGATTTTCTTTTCCAGTTCCCGTGCTGCCCTTTCATCGCCGGTAGCCTGCGCCTTCTCGACGAGGGTCAGGACATCACCCATGCCGAGGATTCTTGAGGCCATACGTTCCGGGTGAAAAACATCGAGGGCTTCGATTTTCTCACCTACACCTATAAA
Source organism: Syntrophaceae bacterium CG2_30_49_12 (assembly GCA_001873675.1). Lineage (GTDB taxonomy): Bacteria > Desulfobacterota > Syntrophia > Syntrophales > CG2-30-49-12 > CG2-30-49-12. Next base: position 178 of record MNZP01000207.1, read on the forward strand.
CTTGATAGGTTTCCCGATTACCGCCTTCAGCGACAGGGCTGCGCCACCACGGGCATCACCATCCATCTTGGTCATGATCACACCATCTATACCAAGAAGCTCATTGAATCTCCCCGCCATATTCACCGCGTCCTGACCGGTCATGGCATCCAACACAAGCAGAATCTCCGATGGATTAATCGCAACTTTGATCTTTTCCAATTCTTCCATCATCTCCGTGTTGATGTGCAGCCTTCCTGCCGTATCAATGATGACTATATCATAACCATTTCTTCTCCCCTCTTCGATGGCCTGGACACAAATCCTCACCGGATCTCTTAAATCCTTTGCGTCAAAGATCCCCGCGCCGATCTTTTCACCAAGGATCCACAGTTGCCTGATGGCCGCCGGCCTGTATACATCAGCAGGAACAAGATAAACCCTCTTCCCCTGCTTCATCAGATAATTGGCAAGCTTGACGGTTGTCGTTGTCTTACCGCACCCCTGGAGACCAACCAGCATGATTGGCGCCGGGAAACGGCCACCGAACATTACCTGGCCGCTTGTTCCCCCTAACAGCTCAACAAGCCTGTCATGGACAATCTTGACCACCTGTTGACCGGGGGTAATGCTGTCAAGGACTTCCCTCCCTAATGCCCTTGTCCTGACATCCTCGATAAACTCCTTGACTACTTTAAAATTGACATCCGCCTCCAGAAGGGCCATCCGGACCTCCTTCATGGCGGAGGCGATATTCTCCTCATCAAGGGAACCTCTCCCTTTGAGCTTCTTAAAAATGCCTTCTAATCTTTCTGTGAGACTCTCAAACATACCTCTTTCACCTTGCAAATGGACGTTACTAATTCGTAGAACGAACGATACAATTCATTCCACCGATCTTCTTAGACACAATATCCACTACTTCCCGGGCCTCCTCCCGGGTTTCAAATCCCCCTAAGGTGACGCGAAACCACTTCCCCGATCCTGCCAAGTCTGTCGCTGCGACCATCGGGTTGTATCCGAGGACCTTTAATCTTTTACACAACCTGTCGGCCTTCTTTCTTTCTCTATAAGATGCCGCCTGGATAATATATTTCCCCTTCACAGGGGACGCCTTCTTTCCGGCATGTCCTTTTTTACCTTGAGCTTCCCCGCCAGGAACAGGTTGCTCTTCGGCTGCCTCTTCGGATAACTTTTTCTCCTCCTCAAAGACGGGCCCTTTTTGTCCGTCCCCTTTCCTGGTCAGGGTATCGTAGAAGGTAAGATCGAAATTACTATCCTCCTCCTTTTCCCTCGCTGCCATCACTGTCTTTGCTTTACCTGGAGAGGGCTCCACCTTTTTTCTCACTATATCAGGAATACCCCGGGAGAGCTTCTCCGGATAGGTATCAATATTTCCTCCCACCTTCACGCCCAATAAATATGCAGAAAACAGTAAAAGAGACATCCCCAGAATAAACAGAATTAACCCCCTTTTACCCAGTTTAAATTCAAAGGTTCGTAAATTCCTGGACGTCATAAGCGCCACCCTTCGCCTATCTATGTGCTCTACATCTCCTCCGGAGCGGAAACACCTAACAATTTTAATGTATTTCTCAATACGGTGCGGACGGACTCCACCAGAAACAGTCTTGCCTTACTGAGGCCCTCATCCTCAGAAAGCACCCTGTTTTTGTTGTAGTAACTGTGAAAAGTCGCGGCCAGCTCATTCAGGTAAAACGTCAGACGATGGGGCTCGATAGCCGCCGCAGCGCCCTCCACCACTTCGGGAAAACGGGTAACAGTTTTGATCAACTCCACCTCCTCGGGAAGTTTCAGGAGATGCAAATCCGCCTCCTCATAAGCGGGAATTTTATAACCCTGTTCCCCGGCCCGCTTCAAGATGCTGCAAATCCGTGCATGGGCGTACTGCACATAGTATACGGGATTTTCATTGGATTGCTTCTTCGCCAGCTCCAGATCGAAATCAAGGTGGCTGTCCGACCGCCTCATAAGAAAGTTGTACCTTGCTGCATCCCTTCCCACCTCATCCACCACTTCCTTTATGGTCACGAATTGGCCGGCCCGCGTGGACATGGCCACAGGCTTGCCGTCCCGCATCAGATTTACCAATTGCACCAGAACAATCCTCAGAGAATCTTTCTCCCGCCCCAGGGCGGCAATGCCTGCATACATCCGTGGGATATAGCCATGATGATCCGCTCCCCAGATATCAATAACCGTATCGAAACCCCGGCTGTATTTGTTTTGATGGTAGGCAATGTCGGCGGCAAAATAAGTCGGTTCACCATTTTTCCTGATGACAACCCGGTCTTTCTCATCCCCGAAAGCGGTTGTCTTAAACCAGAGGGTTTCTCCCTGGCGGTAGATAAATCCTTTTTCCTCAAGTTCGGCAAGCAATCTTGCAACCCTGTTATCTTTATAAAGTTCTCTCTCGCTTACGTAAATGTCGAAAACCACGCCAAAGGCATGCAAGTCTTTCTTGATCTCTTTCATGATTACATCGGCGGCATAATCGGTAAAAAGACGGATAACCCCTTCCTCATCCATGGCAAGATACGCATCTCCGTCCCTTTTCAAAATCTCGGCGGCAATTTGCCCAATGTAGTCCCCCTGGTAGCAGCCTTCGGGAAATTCAACCTTCTCCCCCAACAGCTCCAGATAACGGAGTTTGACGGACTTTCCCAGGTTATTCATCTGGCTGCCCGCATCATTGATATAGTATTCACGACAGACAGAAAAGCCTGACACCGCAAGGAGATTGGCAATGACATCCCCCACCGCCGCCCCCCTCGCATGACCGATATGGAGAGGTCCCGTCGGGTTGGCGCTGACAAATTCCACCAGGACTCCTCTGCCATCCCCCAAATTAGGGGCGCCGTAGGAATCTCTCAACTTATCTACATCTTCAAGCATCGCCGCCCATGCCTCTTCCCTGATGAAAAAATTCAAAAAACCGGGGCCGGCAATCTCTATCTTTTCAAGGATGTTGTCATGATCACATACATGACGGGAAATGATTTCGGCAACCTTGCGAGGATTCTCCCTGATACGGGATGCCAGAACCATCGCCACATTGGAGGCATAGTCTCCGTGGAGAAGATTCTTAGCGGCATCAACTTCTACAAAGGGAAGCTCCCCGAGAGGGAGTAAACCCTTAGCGGCACAGTCCTTCACAGCATTTTCCAGTAATGCTGTCAATCTCTTCTTCATGGAAGCTACCAATCAAATTACCCCTTCATACGAAAAAAAGTTGGCCCTAAGGCCAACCATTGAGAGCACACATTACCAACAGTTAATGTTTAATGACAGTCACAATATCTCTTCTCCACCTTGTCAATATCGCTATCCTTAATGGAAATATCCCTCGTGTAATCCGGGCAATGTACAAAACCCTGCGTATCTGTTGAAACACTGAATCTTTTTTGGCAGTTTTCCCGCCATGCACATATCGAACAGTATCTCTTCTCCGTTCCCATGATGATCTGGCCCCTTCCCCAAGGTATCGCCAAATTGATGGCAATACAGTATATTTATTGCGAACTTGAAGTCAAAACTTATATTCAACACCCTTTTTTCAAATGGTACAAGTATTTTTTGAGTGGAAGTCTTAGTGCGTTATAAATCCGAATATGGAAGGGCTCCGGCCGGGATGATTTTCGGATGTGGATCATTTTGCCATCGTCTCTTTTTACGCGGGAAAATAGAGAATAACTTCTGCACCTTTATCGGGATGGTGCTTTATCTCAAGACAGCCGCCGTGTACCTTGACAATGCCCTCTACTATGGCCAGTCCCAGGCCGCGCATCCCCTCATCGCTATGAGTACTGAAAAAGGGCTCGCGGACTTTTTCTATCAATTCGAAAGGGATACCGGGACCATTATCCTGAACAGAGATGGCAATGAACCTGCCGCCTGGCAGGGCGGAGGCGGAAACAGTTATTTCTCCTTCCTGTGGTAGCGCTTCCACTGCATTCTCGATAAGATTTAACATGGCTATCTGGAAACGATACCGGTCCACGTAGAGAAGGGGAATGTCTGCCTCCACATCTACTCTGAGACAGATACCTGACTTCTGTATCAGAGGTTCAACGAGAGGCAGGGTCTCATTTAAAAGTTCGGAAATAGAGATGGTTTCGAAATGCGGTTCCGGCAGACGCGTGGCACGGCGTACATTCTGGATCACCGTGTCCAACCGCTGTGTCTGCCGAACAATAAGTTCCAATTTACGACCTACATCAGGCGGCCATTCATCGCTCTCTAACAGGAGCCTCGCCATTCCGGCAATGGAATGAAGGGGTGTGCCAAGATCGTGCGCCAGGGTAGCCGTTAAATATCCAAGGGCTGTAAGCTGCTGGAGCTGGTTGACCTCCTTTTGTAACTGAACGACATTATGGGTGGCTTCCTGTACCCTTTCTTCCAGGGAAAGGTTAAGTTCCTGATCCCGGGCAAGCACCTGTTCAATTTTATCGGCCATCGAATTGAAATGGTCCGCCAGATGTCCCCATTCGTCCCTCCGGGCCAGGCGAATCCGCCTGTCATACTTTCCTGTCTGGAATTCGTCAATTGCGCCAATGATGCCTCTCAGGGGACGTCCGATAATCCAGCCGTAACTTATGAACAAAACAAGCAAAATGACGAATAAAAGTCCTCCACTACTTACCATGAGCAGGCGCTGAGCGCGGGTTAAAATCTCTGCATGAGACTGAGAAAAGGCAATCACGCCAATGACCACTCGATTTTTCTTATCTTTTCCTGATAGGATCGCAGGATATAACAGTCCCAGCGCCGGACCGCCCTCAGTATTTAATTTAATATACCGGGTTCTTAGTTTCTCAGCAACCGAACCCACTAAAGTCTCGGACCAGTTATATGGAACACGATTGGCGCCGGCGATATACTCGATATCACCGTTGACAACGGAAAAAATATCTATTCTGGCTAAACGGATATCCGTCTGTACCTGTTCTTTTAAAGCGATATCCAGGGCTGACAAACCACGACGGGTAGGAAAGTGTTGATAGTACGTGCCGACTGTTTCGGCAACATCATCGAGCCTCTTGACCTGCTGTTTAGTCAATATATCGTCCAGCGCCCTTAGCTGGATCCAACCCCAAACGGCCATAGTAACAGCCAGTCCGAAAATGGTAACGATCATCAGGCGAGTACGAACGGTCATATGTTATACCCCCCTGCCCCCTATATTGATAATAATGATTGGGCATTCTTGCCCAGGATCATCTCTGTCTCTTCCTTGTTTAATCCCGCCTGTAAGAATTCGTTTTTGTATCTTGAAAAGTGGATGAGAGGAAAGTCTGAACCGAACAACAGCTTCTCCGGCCCTATGGCATCCGCAAAAATTTTTAATACCTCAGGGCGATACAGATAAGGGAGAGCCGCCGTGTCAAACCAGCAACTGGATAGTACATCCCGTACCTCCTTCTTCATGTAGCAATAGAAGGGCAGGCCACCACCCAGGTGAGCCAAAATCCAGGTGGTTTTATCGTATATTTTCAGGAGCCGGTAAAGCTGGGCAAGGGTCATGGGGCTTTTGCCCGGATAGTGGCGGCCGACAGGCTCATTGGTGTGCAACAGTATCGGACATTGCGCTTCATGAGAAATATCGGTTACAGGCTTTAATGCCTTTACCGCTGCCTCATCCAACCCGTTCGTGTAAAAGGCCAGCTCGCCTATCCCCCTGGCCCCTGCCCCGAGGCATCGTTCAATTTCCGAGGGTGCTCCGGGGTGCTCCGCTTTTACGCAAACGAAGGGGATAAGACGTCCCTGAAAACGGGCGGCGGCCTGTAACACGTAGTCGTTGTTAAATTTTAGAAATTCCTCGTGGTTCCAGGGAAAACCGAAGACAACGGCCTTATCAACACCTTCCCTGTCCATCATGGCGACGACCTCTCCCGCGCCTGCAAGCCTGGCCTGCCGCTCTTTATATAGAGCGGTAAACTCCGCCTCGCCATCGAGAAATTTCTCCCTCCCTTCCCTCACCTCGGGAGGGCAGATGTGCACATGGACATCAATAACCATATTTAATCTTTTTCCGTAACCATTCGGACTGATTTGTATACAATCTCACATAGCCTGTCAATTTCATCTGTGGTAATCCCGAGCGGAGGCATAAGGACAATCACATCGCCCAAGGGTCTGATGATGAGGCCGCGCCTTCTTGCCTCTAATATCACATGGTGACCGGTCTTGACCTTAAGGGGGAAGGGTTCCCTTGACTCCTTATCGGCCACCAGTTCTATGCCGACCATGAACCCACACTGTCGTACCTCCCCGACATGGGCAAGGAAGGCAAAGGGTTGCAACCTTTCTCTGAAATATTCAATCTTACCCTGAAGCTTGACGATGACACGTTCCTTTTCAAAAACCTCGATATTGGCAATGGCTACTGCGCAGGCCAGAGGGTTTCCCGTGTAGGTGTGTCCATGAAAGAAAGTTTTAAACTCTTCGTATTCACCAAGGAATCCCTCATAGATTTTCTCGCTCGTAAGCGTGGCCGCCAGAGGGAGGTACCCTCCTGAAAGACCTTTGGCAAGCGCCATGATGTCAGGAACCACATCCTCATGCTCACAGGCAAACATCCTACCCGTTTTGCCGAACCCTACCGCAACCTCATCGGCAATCATAATGATATTGTATCTTGTGCAAAGTTCCCTGACCTTTTTCAAGTAGTTAGGGGGCTGAACCAACATCCCCGCTGCCCCCTGAACCAGAGGCTCAATTATTAGAGCCGCCACCTCATGTGCATGGGATTCCATAAGTTCTTCCATCTGTTTTAAGCATTCTAAATTACAGGAAGGATAAGTTTTTCCAAAGGTGCAGCGGTAACAATACGGCGACTCAGCCTTTAATGATTCAAAGAGTAGAGTTCTATAAGTAGCGTGAAAGAGATCAATACCCCCGACACTTACCGCACCGATAGTATCTCCGTGATACGCATTCTTCAGGGAAATAAATTTTATCTTACGGGGATCTCCATCCGGTGCCTGTTGTTGATACTGGAAAGCCATCTTAAGGGCTATTTCCACAGCAGTGGAACCATTGTCGGAATAAAACACCCTGGTCAGTCCCTTCGGGGCAATTTCTATCAGTTTTTTAGCGCATCTGATGGCGGGAATGTTGGATAGTCCAAGCAGAGTTGAATGGGCAACCTTTTCCAGTTGTCTTTTAATAGCACGATCCAGCTTTTCCTTCCCATGGCCGTGTACATTTGTCCAGAGGGAGGAAACTCCGTCTAAATATTCATTTCCATAAATATCCTTTAAGATACATCCTCTCCCCTCTTCAATGATGAGCGGTTTTTCCCTTATGTAATCCTGCATCTGGGTAAAGGGGTGCCAGAGATATTTCTTATCATCCTTCTCTAACTGTTTATTCCGTTCTTCCCTTGTTTCCATTTTGACTCCTGAGTAGTTACGTAAAAAGAATTTGCCGTCAAGGGAAAGATTTGTTATTATCCTATCAACCTAAAAAAGAATCTTTATTTACCGACCACTGCTTTCACATTATAGCGGAGAGATGGCTGAGAGGCCGAAAGCGATCGCCTGCTAAGCGATTGTACGCCCTAAAAGGTGTACCGGGGGTTCGAATCCCCCTCTCTCCGCCAATTGGAATGTGGTGGCATCGTCAAGACCTTGAAAGTAGACACCGAGGAACTCCTGATTGAGTTGCCGAGCGGTTCGTCCTGCCTAACGTGCAGTTCGTCTCTTATGCGCCTCCACTGCCTCTACAAAGGCATCTATCTGTGCCTTCCACTGGGCTTCCGAGTAGTCACGGACGTCAATGATATCACTGATCAGTTGCATCGAGGGGATATTTGTATATTCATTCAATCTATGCAGCCAGTCAATCTGCCCCACCGTTGTGGCACGGCATGACTTGGTGGCATGGGTTACCACCCCGTCTATCCTGTAGTCCTCTATGTATTCGAGAAGACGCTCTACCGTTGCTATGCCGCTTCTCTTCTTCGCCATATCATACCTCTGAGTCCAGCGCAGGAAAGTCCTCCAGGCAAGGTAATCCAGGGGGTCCTTGACATGGGAAGGCACCTCCACGGGATCGTAGATCCGATAGGCATTCTCCATGACAAATACCGCCCCCAACGTCTCAAAGTAGTTGAATATCCACATGGTATGCCAGGGGGGAAGACCGCCGCCGAACAGGAGCCGGTACTTCTCCTCCGGGACCACCCCTATCTTGTTGTCCACTCTCTGCTTTACCTCGTTGTAGAGTTCCTCATAGAAGTCCACCGCCAGTTGCGTGCCGCAGCAGTAGAAACCGGGAACCATAGCGTTGTAGTGGTCTTCCGTGGGCATGGGTGAGGGGATGGCCTTTCGCAGTTGATCAACTTCCCACCACTTTCGCCATGTGGCATTGCTCCGTGAGATGGCCTCCCAGAGACGGTCATGACTCAGTTTTTTCTTTGTCTGACGTTCCAGGAAGTCCACCAGTCCCTGGAACTGCTCTCTCTGATACCTGATATAGTAGTTCCTTACCTCATCAAGATCGGCATCAACGGGGGGCCAGATGACGTCAAAACTGTAGGTGGGGACATTCATATAACGCCCCAGGGCCTGATACCACTTGAAGCGGGGATCACAAGCAGAACCGCAGCCGAGCAGCAAATCGGGCATGACCATGCCGCCATCGGGGGCGTTCTCCGGAGTCTTTCCCATTTCCTTCCGCAGGGCGTCAAAGCCCAGTCCCACTCTCACATAGCCGCAGATAACATTGGAATATCCTTCCGCTTCCGCTTTCAATACGAATCTTTCCGCATCCCGCTTGGCGGCGGTAAGGCCGGCATAGTTCTCTGTCCAGACGGGGACAATATCCATCGCGTTAAGTATCTCTTCATACTGACAGGCGGTCATCGTGTAGGCGGTAAACTGCCCCTTTTCCTTTGCCTCACGGGCATTCTGATAGAGGCCCCTTACTATCGCCCGTACCTTCTTCACCGTTTCGGTAGCCTTTGTTGACGTGGTTTTTTCTGCTGGTTTTTCCGACATTACAAGAACCTCCCTCGAAAGATTATTCTCCTCGACGTACCCGCTTCCCTTAAGGAAAGCCATCTCCCCCGGAACCCATCCTCCCCGCCTTTAAGCGATCATCTCGATGAACGCCTGGACCCTCGTCTTTAGTTGACCAAGAGTGCCGGCGCTATAGTCGTCTTCCAGATAGAGGACGGGGAACCCCTTTTTCTGGAAGTAGCTCTTGAAATCAGGGGCATCAAGCTCGTAGGTATCACAAAATCTTATCACGTAAAGTATTACCCCGTTTACCTGAAAATCGGCGGCAGATTTGTAAACATACCCGAACCTGTTATCCAGGTCCTTCTCCTGTGTCTCGGCCTGAGGGCGATAGGTGCGGGGACAGTATATCTTGTCCAGATAGCGATTGACAATGCCATCCAGGGGATCCGGTGTCGGTTCCACATCGTGCCAGAAACCTCTGAGCCCCGTAGAGAGGTCGTCCATCACTACATTAGCTCCGCTATCCTCGATCAGTTGGATAAAGGAGATATCATCAATGACGCTGCCGTAAATAAGGATCCGCGCCGGTTTCTTCCCGGGACCGCCGCCGCGTTCTCTGATCTCCCTGATCACGCTGCGCAGCAATTCGTTATACTCGAGAACGGGAAGGCCCATCCCTGTCACCATTGTCTTCAGAATCTCCACCCCTGAAGTTAGAGGAGGATCCGGCTTTCTCAGATCGTACAGCTGTCGTACTAAGGCCCTGTTTTCGTTATGAAGCCGGACAGCCTCAGTCAGGGCTTCATCCGTCATCTTCCTGCCGGCAAACTCCTCCAGAGACTTGCGGAAGGTTAACAACTCCTGTTTAAAAAACTCATAGGAGGAAGGCTGGAGCATGTGAGGGACATTGATGAAGTGGGAGTAAGCAGGCTTACGATAATACTTCCAGATATCATAGATCCTCTGCACGGTATCACATGTATGTGGAACCACCAACCCATCGAGGAAATCATACCTGTTCTTTAGCGCCAGGTCGAAGGCGCTCCGGATGAAAGGACACATAATTGTCTCCAGGTACGCATCGGCCTCAGTGATGGGTTCGTTCACTCCCCCCTGAATCCTGTAAGGCAGCATCTCCAAAGCAGTGAAGAACTCTACCGGAACGTAGCAGCAAAAGTAGCCGATTACCTTTGCGCCCTGTTCGCTCAGTTCTCTCGCTCTCTGCCCACGCCTCTGATACAGTTCTTCTACCCCTGCAAGCCCTGTCCTTTTTAACTCTGTTGTCATCATCATCGTCCCCAAGAAAAAGCTTACCTCTTCCTGGTACCCTCCTTTCCATGTCAGATATATGCGAGAAGCTAAATCCTTCCTGCTCTTTTTTATTTTTTTTTCTCTGTGTTTGTCAATACATTTTTTCCCAAGTTGAGCGATTCTTTCCTGCCACGACGGAGCGTGGCCCTCCCCTTGTCATTCTAAGGGGAGAAAAACTCTCGCCTTTAGGCAAAGACTTTAGTATATAAAGTATGCAAAATTTCCGCTCTCATCGAAGCGGCAGGGGAGCGGCGGTTGTCGCCGGAGGAGATGAGGCGGCGGGATTATTCATTATTGAGGGCGTGCGCGAAGGGTACCTGCTCAATCCGGTTGTCGTAGACGCGCGGACGGAAATCACCACGGAATTGCCGGCTGAAGAAGGCTATTCCGTCATGCAGAAGAACGAAGACGGGGAATTGGTCGAGCAGACCTTTTTCGGCAAGGACTTTGAAAAGAAGTTTTTTTCGGACGAGACCAACCGTGTCTTCTGCCAAGGCCCTGCGGAAGATGCTCGTCGAGAACTATCTCTGGGCCGTGGTCAGTCTGCCCGCCGGCGTCTTCAACCCTTACAGCGGCGTCAAAACCAGCATCCTGTTTCTGGACCGGAACCTGGCCCGGCGGACGGATGAGTTGCTGTTTGTAAAGGTGGAGAGCGATGGATTTGATCTTGGCGCTCAGATGAGGCCGAACGGAAAGAACGACCTGCCGGAGGCGCTGAAAGTGTTGAACGACTGGAGGGCCACGCTCTGTCGTGGCCGGGATGAAGAGACAACGGACGCGACGGAGCGCGTCCCTCCATGGATTCCCGTCAGCCGCAGACGCCTTCTTGAATCCGGCGACATCAACCTCTCCGGTGACCGCTATCGCGAGACCGCCGCCGTCCGAAGTCAGTGGCCGATGATGAAGTTGGGGGAGGTGTGTAGTCTCGAATATGGGAGTAGCTTGCCGGAGAGAAGCAGGGTTTCTGGTCCATTTCCAGTTGTTGGTTCCAACGGAATTGCAGGTTTCCACAACGAATTCACCGTTAAGGGCCCATCGATTATAGTCGGGCGGAAGGGATATGCAGGCGAAGTTACTTGGATTGAGAATGACTGCACTCCAATCGACACGACTTACTATGTCGCCATCAAACAGAAAGGCGTATTGCTTCGATATCTATATTACATCTTGCAGAACCTGCGGCTGACGGAATTGCGTGGCGGCGCTGGTGTCCCAGGGTTGAACAGAAATGATGCCTACGACAAGGAAATCCCCCTCCCGCCGCTGGAGGAGCAGGAGCGGATCGTGGCGGAATTGGAGGCCGAGCGGGCGCTGGTGGAAGCGAACCGGAAGTTGATGGCGATTTTCGAGGGGAAGATCAAGGCAAAATTGAGGGAGATTTGGGGAAGTAATGAAATATAAGGTGAGAGCTAAAGGAGTTACGGAAAAATGGGCTCTCCTGGAATGGGGACATCGGCAAGTTCATGGATATCTATCTGGGCGAAGGAATGAGGGATATTTGGAGAAGCGGGGACAATAAAAGCGCCATCATTTATCAGGGCAAACCGGTTGATATCATTACGTTGATAAAACCAAGAAAAAAGAAAAAGGGGGAATCACTGTTCTATATATACCAGCCCAACGGGTGCTGACATTAGGGCGGGGTTGGCCGCGGCCCTTTTCTGATTATGGTCCGGGAGATCCTTTTTCGGTGCGCAATTTCAGCGATAAAGTTCGTTTATTGATGGATGCCGGATTAGGCGGCAAAGAAGGCGCTATTTTCCCCCAAACACGCCGACTAAAGATCGAACTTCGCCAGATTCTGAATAAGACAATTTTTCATGGTTTTGGTTTAAAAATTGACACCTACGGCGCTCAGAAAAGACTGGTATTGAAGCAAGATGATTCTGAAGCCACATTGCCCTTCATGGTCTGGTCGGCAGGTCAAAGGGAATTTGTACCGTTGTTGATGGGGATCTATTGGCTGCTACCCCCCAGCAAAGCTCCCCGCCGTCAAGATATTAAATGGGTAGTTATAGAAGAACCGGAAGCAGGATTGCATCCCACCGCAATTTCTGCCGTTTTATTGCTCATCCTTGATCTTCTGGCAAGAGATTACAGAGTTTGCCTCTCAACGCATTCGCCGCATGTTCTCGATGTGGTGTGGGCATTGAAGGTGATCAGGGAACATCAGGCGCCCGCTGACCGGATTCTCGATCTGTTTGGCATAAAAGAAAGTTTGCCCATGAAAACAATGGCGGATAAAGTATTAAAGAAAAGTGCACGCGTGTACTACTTCGACCGGGAAACCG